>DASTAO010000175.1:0-5663 GCA_035712525.1 Kapaibacterium sp. (SeqCode) | reverse complement strand
ATTTCATAATGGGATGAAGGTATGAGCGATGGACTTTTAATAATGCTTGTCCAACAGTCTCCCCGTTCAATTCCGAAGGTGTTGCATTAATACCAAGCTTATCAACCAATGCCTTGCGCGCAAGACTAAAACCATTCGTATGCAATCCGGTGCTTGGCAAACCAATAAGCACATCGCCTGTCTTAACATCCTCACGAGAAAGAATCGCATCGCGTTCGACGATACCGACAACAGTACCGGCAAGATCGAAATCATCACCATGGTACATCCCGGGCATTTCGGCGGTCTCGCCACCGATCAGTGCACAACCGTTTTCCTCGCAGGCCTTCGCAAAGCCGCTGATTATGGCCGTTCCATTATCGACATGAAGTTTACCGCTGGCAAAATAGTCAAGGAAAAATAATGGGCGTGCGCCGCAAACGAGAATATCATCGACGCAATGATTTACCAGATCCTGCCCAACCGTATCATATTGCTTTGCTGTGATCGCAACCTTGATCTTTGTACCAACACCATCGGTGCTCGATACAAGGACCGGACTTTTCATATCAGGAAACCGGGCATCATATAAACCACCGAAGCCACCAATATCGGTTAGGACATTGCTATTAAACGTCCGACGAACAAGCGGCTTGATGCGGCGGACTACTTCTTCTCCGGCATCGATATTTACACCGGCTTGCTCATAGGTTAACGATTCAGCCTTGGTATGATCAACCATCAATTGTTCGCTCATTTAGGGGATCGGGTCTGCAGTGAAGGTAATTCTATAATTAACGGTAAACTTTGTGTCGTTCTTCGGTGCTTTATTTGCTTTGAATTCAAGCACAGCAGTATTAGTTGAATCTTTTACATACGGTAGGATATCAACATAACTTAAGATCGTAGAATCAAGGGCACCTACATACGTAGCAAGTTTTACTTTTGCCAATGTATTGGTCTGCATATAGATCGCAAGCGTATCAAAGCTCGATGCCGGATAGTTTGTCGGATCGCTCGAAATAAGATCGAGCTTGGTAATCTTTGCCGATTTCAAATATTTGAGCTCGGTATTATGACTCTTGAGTTCATCGTCACTCAAGGCAAGCGGTATGCCGGGAGTGGTAAACATCTGTCCTACCGGGACTACCGTCGGCACGGTAAAATCAAAACTTTTATCGATGAAAAAAGTAAAGGTCGGGTCAATACCTAATGTTTTACAGGCAGCAAAGAGCAACACAGCCGAGGCCAGTATCGCTTGTAAGTAGTTCTTTTTGATACTATTCATATCTAATGGTAATTTGTTAGCGTGTAACGAGTTCTTATCGGGTGCTGTTCCGATGCTGGTAATAGCCGGCGTATAAGCGGCAACTACCATTCTTATATACTAATACAAGTTTTATGCCGCAAGAAGGCGCAAAATATCCTGAAATAGTCATAAAAAACCATCACGAGCGCCGATTACTCAAGGGGCATCTCTGGGCATTCAGCAATGAATTAGTCGAGGTCAGGAAAGATATCCCGGTTGGGAGCGTCGTCACCTTGATCCGTGAGTTTGATAAAAAGCCGTTTGCCTTAGGGCTGTATAATCCTAACTCGCTTATAAGTGCGAGGATCATCTCACGAGATGTTGCCGCAACCATCAATAAGGATTTTATCAAACAGCATATTACCGAGGCTGCTACCAGACGTAAGCAAATACTACAAGAGCGAAATACTGCGAGGATAGTTCATAGCGAAAGCGACCTCCTTCCTGGACTAGTCATCGAGAAGTATGATACCCTCTTTACATTCCAGATCGTCTCGGCCGGAATGGAGCAATTCAAAGCCGAGATCATCGATGCGATAAAAGAATTGTTCTTTCCCGAAGCCATTATTGAAAAAAATAGCTCTCATCTAAGAAAGCTTGAAGGACTAGAAGAGATCGAACAATTAGTATTTGGCTCAAAGACTAACACGATAGTTACTGATCGTGCCGGCACCAAGTTCTCCGTTTCCCTGCTGGAAGGACAAAAGACAGGGTTCTATCTCGATCAGATGGATAACCGCCCGACTATTCGCCGTTATATTTCGAAGGACTCATCGGTATTAGATCTATTCTGCAATGACGGAGGCTTTGCCCTTAATGCGGCACTTGCTGGAGCAAAATCTGTCACCGCTGTTGATGCTTCCGATGAGGCTCTTAAGAATCTCGCAAAGAACGTAACATTAAATTCAATTGCTTCGGGGATAAAAAGCATCAAAGCTGATTGCTTCGATTATCTAAAAAGTGATGAGCATACTTACGATCTTATTATACTTGACCCACCGTCATTAGCAAAATCCAAGAAGCATATTCCTACGGCAATGAGAGCGTATACGGATCTGCATCGGCAAGCCATTAGAAGGCTCAATTCCGGGGGAATAATAGCAACCGCATCCTGCTCTCATAATATTAGCCGTGAAGACTTTTTAGAGACTATTCGTAACGCAGCAGGCATCGAACGAAAAACAGCAGTAATTCTCGAAGAGCATGGTGCTGCCCCTGATCACCCAGTGCTCATAACCATGCCTGAAACCGAGTACCTGAAGTTTTTTGTAATTCAGATTGTATAGCGTGACTTTGTAACTTTCGCCCCGCTTCACTCGTTAATATTATTGTGAAGGGTTTATTTCGATATATCGCCGTAGTTGTAGCCTTTGGCATTAGTTCTACCGTCTTTGCCCAAATGCCATCGGGTACACCTGCGAGAAGTAATCCGCAGGATTCGGCGATCATCTTCACTTCACCCCGCCCGCTCATCGACGATAATACGATCCAAGCCAACACCTTTATGAATTCCTGGGGCTTTACCGGCCTCTTTAACGATTTCGGGTTTGGGTTAGGATTGTATTATCGCCGTAACTTAGCAGAAGATTTCAGCACGACGATCGGCCTTGATTTTGGGACTGGGAAGGGACCGAACGAATTCGGCTCCTATACCGAGATCAAAGTCCACCGAATCTATGTAATGCCGTTAATGGCAAACCTTGATTACCGGATCTTGACGAAAGTACTTGGTGATGCATTCAGGCCCTATTTAACTGGTGGCGTCGGTCCGGTTCTGATCATGACCAACGATGCTCAGCGTGATTTCTTTAGCGCTCTTGGCCATTCAGCAATGGATGTTACCTATGGTGGCAATCTTGGCTTAGGAGCTTATTTCGGCAGTGATGCTAAGTCTTCATTTGGTGCTGCTTTTAGATACTACATTATTCCTTATGCAAAAGGAGTAGAGAGCACTCAGGGTGTAATAGTTACGAATTTCAGTGGCCCGACCATCAGTGTCAGTTACGGGTTCAATTTCTAACCGACTTCAAAACCATTAATCTAAACGAGGGAAAGCTTTCGCTTCCCCTCGTTCCAACATCGTCTCAAAGGAGCTTCGTCACCGGCGGCTTAGTGCCGTACGACGACTTCTTCTTTATGAACTACTAATCCGCCTGAACTGACCAGTATGACATACCGGCCATTTGCAAGCGTGTGTGTATCAAGAACAAGTTTATCTCCACGAGGTTGGGCAATACCTATGACCCGAGTTCCGGCTTCATTAAACAGATCGACCTCTGCATTCGGATACAACTTGACGTCGATATCTATCGTGCATTGATCATTTGCCGGATTCGGATAGGCATGCTTTTCGTGAGGGGGCGTCCCTGGTTGCTGACTGACAGCCGCCGTTTCCAGCGGCGCAGCCATTGAAATAGTGTATGATGAAACTCCAAGATCGGTCTGGTAAAATACCTCGGTCGTACGAGTGATCCCGTCGCGTGGTAGTACCTTGACCGCAAAATCTATCATGCCATCGTCAGCTACCGTATACGGAAGCGCAGAAAGCGTCTCGACAGAAAAGTCGTTCGAATCGGCAACCCAAATTGAATTAAGGGTGATCTGGTTACCGGTGGGATTGGCGATCGAGTATATTTTTGTTACTTGCTGCGCTTCGGCAAGGGCGCAACAACTCAGTATCAAAAAGACAACTAACGTTCTCTTCATTCTTTCGGGGTTCTCCCTTAAGCAAGCGAACAGACCCGTAAAGCCTGCTCATTGTGGTATGAAAACAACATCCGGATAACCTGGGGCTCATAACCGGAAATACAATAATACGAAATTATAAACACAAATCCAAATTGTCAAAAGGTGGGGATATGTAGGTATTTCAATGACTTATAGATAACACTTCTTACTACCCTTCATCCCTTTCATCCTTCATAGTTTATCCCTCATCCTTTTCCAAAACATGGGTTCATAACTCCATATATATCATTATAACTGCTGTACCCCATCACTAAAAATACCTCCTTACCAAAAGAGTCCGCCGAAGCGGACTCTTAGTAGGTCAGACACTCTTGTCTGACATTCTTAACACACCTTCCTGACCTGAATTTATCGCTACAAATATACGAAATATTCAATAAAAATCCAAATCAATATATCATAAATATATGATATGTGAATAATTTGTTGATAAATAATCAGCTATCCCATTAATCCAGCTTCCCCCCTCCTTTTGAAGGAGGGGGTTAGGGGGTGGTTACTCCTTAACAAGCTTCACCGTCCTCACTTCCCCAAACCCAGTCTCGATCCTCGCATAGAGCGATCCTTCCGGAAGCAGGCTGCCATCAACCACCACCTCATGATCCCCAGCCTCAAGCGAACGGCCTTTCCCATCACCCCAAACCTGATGCCCAAGCACATCATAGATACCAATAGTAGTATACGCCATCCGATTCAAATGAAAGCGAAGATGCGTTTCATTTTTGAATGGGTTAGGGGATGAAGTGAAGGAGGCAAGGTAAATTTGAGGTGGTGCCGTGCTCGGAGACACTCCATTATGATGAAGCAATGCCCCGAGTCCAATATCATCCAATGAGGGTAGTGTTGTATCTTCGGGAACAGTAGTATCTTTCTTACTTAGCCAGGACTCATGACGGCTATTTATAGTATTGTTATAAAATTCCTGAAGTCCTGGAGACTTACAGTTTGAATTATCTAGTAAGAATTTCATTACTGCCAATGGGGCATTGGTATAGTTGTAAGGCCCATATTGGTATGTATTTATCATCGCCCCTACACAAGCGCAGTAGTAACCAGGGTTAATGGTGTTTAAGAATACAACCGAGAGAAGCCAGTCACGATATTTGTTAAATCGTGTCGTATCTTGAGTATCGTAATAAGACACATCGGAATTTAGGTCGTTAAATGCATGATAAGAAAAATCATTATCAAGTAATGCACAAGATTCAACATAATGTCGCAACGTATCATATTGCATTTTGTACATATCCTTAGATTGGGGAGTAATCGCCATCCACTCGCGAAGTTTATTACAACTATCGGGTTGAGCAAAAACAGACGTAGAATAAAAAAGCAGAATGGATATAGCTATCCATCCTGCTTTGATAAATCCCACTAATCCTTTAATATCAGTAATCACGGTTCAGATCTTTTAATAAGTTTCACCGTTTTAACTTCCCCAAACCCAGTCTCGATCCTCGCATAAAGCGATCCTTCCGGAAGTAGGCTGCCATCAACAACTACCTCATGATCCCCAGCCTCAAGAGAGCGGCCTTTTCCATCATCCCATACCTGATGACCAAGCACATCATAGATACCAATAGTAGCATAAGCCATCCGATTCAAATGAAAGCGAAGATGCGTTTCA
>DASTAO010000174.1:0-2031 GCA_035712525.1 Kapaibacterium sp. (SeqCode) | reverse complement strand
GTCATTCTGAACGAAGTGAAGAATCCCCTAAGGTTTTGAGTACCACTTCAGTCACGAAGACATAAAGAGATTCTTCATTTCGCTACGCTCATTCAGAATGACGATGCAGTTTCATTGTCATTCCGACCAACGGGAGGAATCTGTGACCACAATACTTTATAAGCAACTAAGTAGCCGATAGATCATCGCAATCACAGATTCCTCACATCGCTATCGCTCCGTTCGGAATGACAATCAAAACTTTCCCCGAACACCACCTAACCCCTTACATTTCAAAGAACTGGCTTCGCACACACACTATCGCTACACCACCATCAACTCTTCCCTCGCCCTCACTTTTGGCCTGATGATCGCCTCCGCCCTAACCACCGGTTTTCGCTCTTCTAATATTTCCTCTACTTTTTGAAGAAGTGGATTTTGCGGGCGTTTCAGTTCTTCAGCAGCTTCCCGCTCCTGCATGATCTTCTCAGCTTGCAATCGTTCTTCGCGTTGCTTCGAATTCTCGGCCAGGACGATCATCCCGGCGATCGCCGAAAGCTTCCCTAATTTCCCTCTCGTATTGATCCCCACATCTTCGCACGACGCTTTATTCTGCGCATAGACAAGCACCGTGATCTCGCGCTCGCTGAGCAGCCGCCGAAGCTGAAAGATCAACTTCTCCCGATACCGCGCATCCGATGCCGCGAACTCCCACGAATTAATAATGAGCAGCTTGATATCGTAGCGTTCGATCTTATCCATGATCTCGGCAAACCGATAGCACAGATCGCCAAGTGGCATGCCGACGACCGTGATCGTGCTATGATTAAAATCGTCGCCGATCGCCGACTTATCGACCTTCCGCCCTTCCTGCAATGCCCAATGCTGCCGCAAACTCGTATTGATCACAAGCGCCCGTTCGAATACGCCCCGCAGATCCATCGCCTTATGAAACGCCGAAATTGTATTCTCCCGAAGATTCTCCCCGCAAAGCACGGTAATATCCCGATAAGCAATAGTATGCTCCAAAGCAAATTCAGCTTCCATAGTATCAGCCCCAATATCCGCCAGCTCCATAGAGCGACTATCTGTTGTCATAGTTTGTGCCATAGTCGTTTCTTTGTGTTTAAGTGCATAAAAATTAAGTCGTTGGCCTACCAAAAGAATAGCCCTCCTTTTCAAGGAGGGTTGGGTGGTTGATTCTTTTAACCTTCATTCTTTAGAACAGGTGCCCATAAACATACCTATTAAGATACAACAATATTATGGATGAAATTAAATATTGCGATGGTTAATGATTCGGTAAACCTTAACCTTTGCATGGTGTTCCATAATTATCACTAACAGTTGTGTTCTTATGAAATACCTGGTCGCTGTTATTCTCGCATGTATTTGTTGCTCATCGCTCGTCTACGGACAAGCCCGCCGTCATTATGGACATTTATTTCCTATCATTGCTGACGCCAGCCCCGACAACCCGATTGAACGATCCGGAAAGGGCCGCAATGCCATTCTTAATGACGGAGATGAAAAATGGAATTCTGTAAGTGGCGATCCTCATTGCAACGGTGCCGTCTATTGTATATCAGACGATATCTACAGACCGATCATTGGAGGCGAATTTGATTCTATTAATGGGCAGCAGATCCGTGGCATCGGAAGATATCGCAAGGATGACGATTCTACTTTTACTGAAATTGGCGGAGGCATCTCAGGTGGTGCGGTACGTGCCATTTATGAGACATATGAATCAGGCCACAAAATATTTGCTGCCGGTAATTTCACAACGGCAGGAGGCATTTCTGTAAATAATATTACCTACTGGGATGACAATGGTTGGCATGCTATGGGTACTGGTACAAATTCAACCGTTCTTGCATTAACCCTTGTGGGAGATCTTTTATATGTTGGTGGCAACTTTACCCGTGCCGGTGATTCTACTGCGAACTACATTGCCATTTGGAATATTAAAACAAACCAGTGGTCTCCTATCATTGTCGATGGCGTCAATGGAATGGATGGGGGCGTGGCTTGTTTAACGAACGACTATAA
>DASTAO010000173.1:0-2810 GCA_035712525.1 Kapaibacterium sp. (SeqCode) | reverse complement strand
TCAAGTACTCGATTTTCAAATTTCGAACGTTGAGCGTGAGCAATCTACAGGTAATTTCAATGTTGACCTAGTTGCAGAAGATGATGAAGGGGGACTAGTCATTATTGAAAACCAGCTTGAAAAAAGTAATCATGATCATTTAGGGAAGGTCATCACTTATTTAGCTTCTACTGGTGCTGGCAAAGCCATCTGGATTGTTTCTGAGCCTCGACAAGAGCATGTCAAAGCAATCTCTTGGTTAAATGAATCTACTTCTGCCGAATTTTATCTATTCAAGGTAGAAGGAATAAAAATTGGGAATTCAGAGCCTGCGCCCCTATTAACATTAATTGTCGCCCCAAGCGAAGAAGTAAGGGAGGCTGGAGTTACCAAAAAAGAGAATGCTGAGAGACATCATTTCCGGAGGAGATTTTGGACTTTCCTATTGGATCGTGCAAAAGTTAGAACTAAGCTTCATGCTAATATTTCTCCTAATATATATAGTTGGATAGGTACCGGTGCTGGCATAAGTGGAGTAGGATACAACTATGTTATCGGACAACATGATGCCAAAGTGGAGTTGTACATTGATAAAGATAAACAAGATGGAAAGGAAAATAAGGAAATTTACGACAACCTCTTTAAACATAAGGAAGACATAGAAGCCAAATTCGGCGACAATTTGTCATGGGAGCGCTTAGATAATAGGCGTGCCTCAAGAGTTGCCAAACATTTTCAGGGCCAGGGATATAAAGACGAGGGAAATTGGGAAGAGCTTGCAGATACTATGATAGCCGATATGATTAAACTCGAAAAAGCTATATCTCCATATTTAGCAAAATAGCCCATTGAATTTTTTGACAAATGAGACGGGCGCTGTGGAAAACTTGTGGAGAAATAAGGTCAAAAGTATATAAATATTCTTTGGAGATTGGCGAAAATTTTCGTATATTTGTAGTGCTTATTTTAGCACTTAATGTTTCTGAGCCGGCGCAAGCCGGCTCTTGTATTTAGGAGGAAATAGTGTGGGGTGCACAATTAACCTGTTGATATTTAATAGGGTTATATACCCATCCTGCCAAAGCCAACCTTATGGGCTGAACACGATACCAGGGGATGGTGTTTACCAACGTCAATGCCGCAAGTACTTGAAAAAGCATTAACTCAGGCCGAAAAAGAGCGCCCGGATATCCTTCGGGTCAATGAGATCTTTTACTCGATCCAAGGGGAAGGATCTCGGGCCGGAGAGCGCTGCATTTTTATCCGGCTTACCGGTTGCGGGCTGCGCTGCACGTATTGCGATACCGAGTATGCCTTTTATGAAGGGGTTGACCTTGAATTAGAGGATATCCTTAAGCAGATCAGCTCCTATGATTGCAAGCTCATCGAGCTAACTGGTGGCGAGCCGCTTGAGCAGGAAGGAGTCTATCCATTAATAGACGAGCTTCTGAAGAAGGGCTATGAGATAATGATCGAAACCGGGGGGCATGTCGATGTCAGCCGGGTCGATAGGCGGGTTAAGCGGATCATGGATCTGAAGACCCCAACTTCCGGGATGGCCAAGCGAAACCTCTATGAAAATATCGAGTATCTCAGTAAGAACGACGAGGTAAAATTTGTCATCGGTTCGAAAGAGGATTACGAGTGGTCTCGCGAAATGATAGGCAAGTACGATCTATCTCATCGAGTCGGGACGATCTTGATGTCACCGGTTTTTGGCGATCTTTCACTTGAAGAACTTTCGAATTGGATACTCGCCGATTCGTTGCCGGTAAAGATGCAGGTACAGCTTCATAAACTTATCTGGCCTGGGGTTGAACGCGGCGTATAAATTTTATGGCAAAATCAAATAAAGTCGAACTCGTTATTTTTAAGAATCCGCATCCTGAGCGGGATTACACTATCACGCATTTCAATCCCGAATTTACATCGGTCTGCCCGGTGACGGGTTTGCCGGATTTTGGAGAGATCACGATCGAATATGTTGCCGATGAGCTCTGCATTGAGTTGAAGGCATTAAAATATTACTTTCTTTCATTCCGTAATCGCGGTATTTTCTATGAAGCCGTGATCAATGAAATTCTCGAAGATATGATCGGTGCGTTGAAGCCAAGATCAATGACGGTCCGCGGCGATTTCTCGACGCGTGGCGGATTACATTCGACGGTAGAAGCAGGCTTCATTAAAGGTATGGATCCCGATCCGAAACCATCGCCAAGAGTGACGATCAAAAAGCATACAAAACCCGTAGCAAAGGCTGTTGCCTAAATGCTGACGAAGATCTCAAAGACCTTTCGCTGGGAAATGGCACATCGGTTGCCATTCCATGATGGCGGTTGCCGGAATATTCATGGGCATAGTTATGCAGTAACGGTCGAGCTTAGTGGCGAGCCTGATGCCAATGGAATGGTACTCGATTATTTCGATCTCGGTGCTATCTGCGAACCTATAGTAAAAGAGATCGATCATTCGTTTCTTTGCGATAACTCCGATACAGAAATAAAAGATTTTTTACTGAAAACGGGATATAAAGCGGTCTTCGTCGATTTTCCGACAACAGCAGAAAATATTGCTGCCTGGTTTTATGAGCATATTTCGAATATGCTCATGCCTTATAAGCATCTGCGGAGTTTACGAATTGTCGTCAGCGAAACCGAACGGACTACTGCTGAAGTCACCGGTGAACTTCGTATCAACTCTTTCGATACCCGTATCCTTGAACATCAAGCACACATGACCGAATGAAATCGGTAGTCCTGCTTTCCGGGGGAATGGATTCGACCTTGACGGCGACGATCGCTAAGCAGGAGTCGGATAGCATTGCCGCGATT
>DASTAO010000172.1:0-3498 GCA_035712525.1 Kapaibacterium sp. (SeqCode) | reverse complement strand
GAAAATCGTCGTATCGTCCCGATCAAAGATTCGGACGTCTTGAAAATGAAAGCGTTGAAGGTTAAGATGAAGCGTACTCTGGAAGTGAAAGATATTCCTGGTTGGAAGCCGACAGTCTGTGATTATTGGGACACCACCTATTATACTTACTCAGGTAAGACGATCCGATTGCTATATATTGCCTTTAATCCGATTCAGATAGACGATCAATATAATAGTAGAAATTGTGCTGAAGATGGTGGCCCTAGAACCGGGATGGCATTCGATTATAAGCCAACGCATAAGGATACGGTAGATGCTCTTCGTGAAGCCCAGCAACCAAAGCCATATTTCCCTTCACCTTCCGATAGTATTATTAGCACATTTAATTCTGAAGGATATTTGCTTTCGAGAATTACAAAAAATCATTCAAGTGGAAATGCTCCGCCACGAGAATATTATTATTACGATGATACTAATCGCTGCATAGCGCACTCTATCTATAATTATTACGGGCTCAAAGACTCGATCAGAGTCTTTTATAATACTGCAGGAAAGATCATCCAATGGAAAAAAGTTATTCAACATTCAATGATAGCCGGAGGGGTTGTGCGCGAGAAGATGCACTTTTCCTGGGATACAACGATCGTCCTCTTTAACTATGACGATCATGGCAATTGTACATCCTATAATGAAAAGAATGTGATACTCGAATCGAGAGATTCGGCTGGTAGAAGTCTCGTATACACAAGGATAACGCAGTATCATTATGAGCAAACGTATGATCCGAAGGGGCGTCAGATAGCCTTTATCAATTTCGCTTCCGGTAAGGCCGATACAACCCATTGGTGGAGATATAGCGACAGTGCAAATCAGCATTTTACTTTTGCGTATACTCGATGGAATAAAATCCCGACAGTTAAAAGCGATAGTGATGTTTTAGATCCAAACGGTATCCGAATTGGTACGGTTTTCTCTCTATACGATGGCGGCAGGAGAAAATACTCGGTCTATATGCATGATAAAGAAATTGCCAGATATGACATGTCGCTGGAGTTTAGAAAAACCGAGCAGGTTTATAAACTCGAGGACTCCGGCAACGTCATTCGGAAGATATCACAATCCTCACGTTCTACTTATTCGCCGGTAAAAGAGGTCTATGAATATCGTTATGACGCACATGGCTTGCTCAGTGATGCTTTTTATTCCTATGCCGATTCAAGGCGCCCGCCTAAGCCAATCCATCGTCATCTCAAATATTTATACACGTATCAAAGATAATATACCCGAATGTATATTTTTGTCGGATTAGGAAATCCCGGTCGTGAATATGATGGGACGCGGCACAATGTCGGGTTTGCCATTGCCGATCTTCTCGAAAAAAAGCTCGAACGCTCACTTGGTTGGCGTGCGGGCAAGGGGGAGTATTATTATGCTAAAGGAGTAATAGGAAATACAGATGTTGTCCTCGTCAAGCCGACGACCTTTATGAATCTCTCCGGTCGTGCCGTTCGTGACGTAATGGCATTCTTCAAAGCTGAGCTTTCCGAGATCATTGTGATTTGCGATGATATTGCCATTCCGCTCGGGGCTCTTCGCTTACGAACAGGTGGTTCGGATGGTGGGCACAATGGGCTTTCTTCTATCATCTATGATATTGGTACCGATGAATTCCCACGCTTGCGCTGCGGAGTTGGTAGTGATTTTCACCGCGGCGAACAAGCCAGATACGTGCTCTCAAAGTTCAAGGAAGCTGAGAAGAAAATTGCTGATGAAATGATAGACCGAGCAGTTGTTGGATGTATTGATATTGTGAAATTAGGTGTAGCTAAGGCTATGAATGTGGTGAATAAGAAAGCCTGACCATAAACTCCCACTGTTCAAAGAGAGTAAGTTTTTTCCTTACCCGTTAATATTCTTGACACCGAATTCTCTGGATTCGGCTAGGAGATGGCGTTTTTGGTCAAATGACGCCGCTAATCCCTTTTTGGCACGATATTTCCTACGCTTCTTAGTGATCAGTTATATAACATTATGTTTGCTTCGCTTTATAACGCAAAATATACAAAGACGCTAATAGGGGCTGTCGGTTTTATGGTGATGGCTATAAATGCAATTGCTCAAACGGCTACCACAAACCCTAAAACCTTTACAGCCCCTCCTGAACGACAAAACTGGGTTATGCTGACGGCATCCTCACCTTGGGTTTATGAATTTGATTATCGCTCGATCGTTTGGGTCGATTCCATTCATTTTATGGTAAAGGTCAGGGAGATCCCAAACAAGCGCTTGTATTATCAAGTGAAGGTCGATAAAATGTGGGAGCAGCGCAGCATTATCGGTTATAGTGATAGCCTTCGACGTCAACCGATCTTTACTTATGATGGCTATGAGAACTATGGTTATACCATCGTCGAGGAGAAGTTTAATATCCTTACCAATCAATATGTAGTGGTTAAAGCCACCGATTACGACACTAATGGCCAGTACCTCGGCCAATGGGATCAGTATCTTGTGGGGCAAGATGTTGATATAACTGAAGACCATGCTGCTGAAAGTGTTTTAGTGAAAGTTGTGGCACCGCCGGTACCACTCAGGCGATGATTTTTTACATTTTATCTAATAACGATCGATTGCCATTTAGAATAAATCGAGGGTGGTATCGAATTAGAATTTGAATTCTCAGATTTGATAATTCAACCATTAATTTGATTGCCGAAAAGCAATAACTATTTTCGGCGGCCGATCGCTACCCAACTATGACCACTTTTGGTGCCCACAACACAAGCGATATTACCTTTTACAGAGAAACCTCCGGGACCATAATTAGGATTGTTATAGTCATAAAGTTTATCATACTTTTTCCAGGTTTTACCATTCCAATGCGCGACAAATCCCCATCCCCCTGTTACAAACAAATCATTCGCGGAATTGCCTCGGGGGGCGATTCCGACCCAGCTACCTCCACCTAAACTGTTAGGAACAAGACCGCTATCGCTTCGCCAAGCAGAGTTATCAGTTTTACGAATAAGTATAGCACCGCTGGTTGTTACAAATTTATGACCAGCACTATCGCCAGCCCAAACACCATTGAACCCCCCGGTAGCATTGATACCTTTTGAAACTGAAATCGGATCTTCTGACCATGATACTCCATCATAATGAAGTAGGATCGTTTCGGCATTACTTGAGTTAAATCCACATGCCCATACATCGTTATGGCTCGTACCCCAAACAGCTCGTAGATTTTTAGTTGTTCCGGAAACCATGTCAGTAAATTGATCTCCGTCGTAGTGATGAATCTGCCCACTATTGCCAACCGTAAATATATCGGAACTTGAAACACCCCATGTAAAATTTGAACTTCCTGGTCTAATATCCTCAAAATTTGTTCCATCCTTGCAATGGAAGGTTATACTACCGTGAGTAAGCCAAATATCATTTTGGGAAAAAGCGAAAATTGTAGCTCCACTTAACCCTTCATTTAACTCAACATTATGTGTAGCATTACGAGCATTA
>DASTAO010000171.1:0-5210 GCA_035712525.1 Kapaibacterium sp. (SeqCode) | reverse complement strand
GGTGATCCGGTGCCGGATGAGGACAATTGGGGTTTGGCATTGAATGTGCCGAATACGGTTGCACCGTTCAATACCGATTTCGTAATGGATTTCGGGCAGCTTTGGTACAGCATAGAAGGTAGCTCTCCGGATCGTGTCCTTACGATCGAATGGAATGGCGTCGAGCCATATAGTGGTGATTTTGGATTTTATACCAGCTTCCAGGTTAAGCTGTATGAGACTTCGAATGTAATCGAATTTTGGTATGCCGATCTCGGATATACTTTTAACGATTTCAAATTTGGCCCAGTAGGAACCGGCAGCGACCCGACAGTTGCAACAGTCGGACTCTATGGCGATGATGCCTTCTCAGATTATATCTTTTACGGTAATGATCTTTCGGCTACGCCAAAGACCAACTTGCGGTTCGCACCAAATCCAAAACCGAATGTACAGCTCGGGATTACACCAAATCCGAGATTTTACAATTTCGGTACCGTCCCGACCGGCGATATGCAGACGACGCAGATCACCGTTACCAATGTCGGCGACGAATCTTACGGCCCGGCACCATTGCAGATCAATTCAATTAACCTGACCGGATCTTCGCAGTTCAACATTATTTCTTCGATCGATCCGAATGATATGATCAATGTCGGTGACTCGAGGACGATCACTGTTAAGTTTGCCCCGCTTGCCGATGGTTTAAGCACGGCAACGATGACGGTTGTTTCGAATGGTGTCGATAGCGGTACGCAATCATTCGAGTTGACGGGAATCGGGCTTGCTCCGCTGATCTCTGTCGATACGAATATCATCTTCAAGAATAAATTTACCAAGCTCGGTGACTCGCTTACGGCGAGAATACTGATCTACTCGACTAACACTCCTTCTATTATCATTAACAGCTTCCAATTCTCTGGTCCCGATGCCGGTGAGTATCATATTTCGCGCTATCCTTCTTCGATGACCATTCCTGGAGGAACCGTTGATTCAGTATTCATCACGTATGTGCCGACTAAAGAAGGACGACATACTGCAACGCTGACCATTCTCAATAACTCGGTTAATAATCCTGCTCTGCCGATCACGCTTTGGGGAACAGGTGTTTTACCACACATCACTGTTAATCCGAATCCGGTATTATTCGACTCTGTCGATATTGGTGTAGAGAATTGTAAAACGATCACGATCCATAATCCTGGTAGCGACACATTGTTCATTACTTCAAATAAGCTTGTAAGCAATGACGGTGATTTTATCTACACTGGATTAAGTGGTGCCGATTCGATCATTCCACCGGACAAGAGCAAGACCGTGACGGTTTGCTTTGTCCCGTTGTCCAGAGGTTCCCGTGTTGCTCGTTTGAGACTGACGACGAACATCCCAAGAACATTTGAGAATCCGCGCCGTGATACTGCCAGCCAGTTCTTGATCGATATTCAGGGTAATGGTGTACCGACGGGATTGCTTTCACAAACGATCGGTGGAGTTGAAAGTGGTGGCTGGGTTGATTCGACTATCGTCGGCACAACCATCTGCATCGATGATTCCTTGATCAATAATGGCGATGCTGATATTATGATCAGTGACATTTCGCTTAGCGGTGCGAATAAAGGTTCGTATGCTATTTCAGGATTCACGTTACCGTTCATTCTGAAGGCAAAGTCGACTACGGCAATTCGTATCTGCGCAACGCCGACGACGCGCGGCATAGCATCAGCCGATATTACAGTAAAAGGCACGACGAACGAGCAGCCGATCCAGAGCATTCATTCTCTGAAGGTTAAAGGCTTGCAAACGTGTGCTTCAGCCGAACCGATGGCTCTGTTCCAGAATACAGTTATTGTAAAGAATACCGATTCCATCGTTTGCACAACTGTCACTAATTGCGGTGATGTTGCCGCTGATTACACGGCAACGATCACCGGGGCAAATGCTTCGGATTATACCGTCACCCCTGGCTTCGTTCAGAACATTTTACCTGGACAGACGGCACAGTTCTGTGTGAAGTTCAATCGTGCTTCGAGTGGCAAATCACCAGCTACGCTTACGATCAGCGCACCGAATACTCCGTCGCAGGATATTCCTCTTACCGGCGAGGCTGGTTGTGCGATCGTTAGTGCTCAGCTTCCGAATCTCGAGTCGATGGGCAAGGGTGGAAAATATCAGATCACTCTTACGATCACTAATACCGGTAATTTCGAATGGACACCGACCGGTATCGAGGGACTCGATTCTGCAGTACTCCACTATATCAGTGGTTTAGGCCCGATCGCTCCGGGTGGCAACATCCAGATCGTTCTTGAGATCACTCCGGATGATATCAATCATCATTACAATTTCCCGTTGACGATTTCGGGTATTCCCTGTGAAGAATCGGCTGCTACGGCAACCATCGACTTCACGACAAGTTCAACCGGTGTTGCTGCTACAACCAGCGAGGCAGGTTTTGTCCTTGGCCAGAACTACCCGAATCCGGTATCCGGTTCGACAACAGTGAACTTCACGGTTCCGACGGAAACGATGGTTCATTTGAGCCTTACCGACCTTACCGGTGCAACGATCCGTGATATCATCTCTGGCCGTCTATCGGCCGGCGAGCACACTGCATCATTCGATCTCTCGTCACTTTCAAGCGGTACCTACGTCTACTTGCTTGAATCGAATGGCGTACGGTTGTCAAGGTATCTGGTACTGACGAAGTAACAGATTCCAATAAGCGATACAGACACCCCGCTTGGGCTTCAGGCGGGGTGTGTTTTTTTAAATTGTCGTAACTTTGTACAATGGAACAAGACCTCGTCTGGATCACCGGCGCTTCGAGTGGCATCGGCAAAGCCTGTGCTTATCGGCTTGCGGCCGATAGTAAGGTTGTCGTTCTTTCGTCAAGACGCCTTGAGTTGATCCAGGAGATCGTTGCTGGAATTCGTGAGGCTGGTGGCCATGCTGCTGCAATTCAGTGCGATGTCTCGAAAGAAAGCGATGTCGATTGGGCGATAAAGAGTATCAAGAAAACCTTCGGTGAAGGTCCGGATATTCTTATCAATAATGCCGGTATTTCGCCCTATCAAAATATTGAAGATACCACTACTGAGATTTTTGATGAAGTGATCGATACGAATCTCGTCGGCAATTTTCTTTGTGCAAAAGCAGTATTACCGGAGATGATCCGCAAAGAACGTGGTATCATTATCCAGATGCTCTCTATCGCAAGTACGAAGGCCTTTGAAGGTGGTGTTGCCTATGGAGCTAGTAAATTCGGAGCTCTGGGATTTACGAATGCATTGCGTGAGGAAGTACGTCATAAAGGAGTTAAGATTGTTAGTGTAATGCCCGGTGCTGTTGAAACCGAAGCATGGAGTTTTGAAGATCGAAAGACGTATCAGCATCGAATGATGCAACCTGAAGATATCGCGGCCGCAATTTCACATATTCTTTCGCAGCCGCAGCGAATGATGACTGAAGAAATAGTATTGCGGCCGATCGGTGGCGATCTGTAAGTAATTAATAATAAGAAACAATAAATGTCTCGAGTAATACATGCCCCTCAGGGAACAGATATAACCTGTAAAGGCTGGCTGCAGGAAGCAGCATTTCGGATGATACAGAATAATCTTGACCCCGATGTTGCTGAGCGCCCCGAAGAGTTGGTGGTCTATGGTGGCTCCGGAAAAGCAGCTCGTAATTGGGATTGTTACGATGCTATTTTATCATCGCTTAAAGACCTGAATAATGACGAGACATTATTAGTGCAATCGGGTAAACCTGTCGGAGTTTTAAGAACCTATCCCGATGCTCCGCGTGTCATTATTTCAAATTCACAGATCGTACCTGCTTGGGCGAACTGGGATGAGTTTCGCCGCCTCGAAGCAAAGGGTTTAACCATGTTCGGCCAGATGACGGCGGGAAGCTGGATCTATATCGGTTCGCAAGGAATAGTCCAAGGCACGTACGAAACATTAATGGAATGCGCCCGCCAACATTTTGGTGGTTCACTTGCGGGGCATACAGTGCTTACAGCAGGTCTCGGCGGAATGGGTGGAGCACAGCCGCTTGCCGGAAAGATGGCGGGTGCTGCGATACTTTGTATCGAGATCGACAAAACGCGAATTGAGAAACGGATCGAAACCGGATATTGCGATAAGTGGACGGCAAGCATTGACGAAGCTATACAATGGATCGATGAGGCAAAGAAGAACAAACAAGCGCTATCAGTAGCATTGCTTGGTAATGCTGCTGAGATCGAACCTGAATTAGTGAAGCGAAATTGGATCCCAGATATTGTTACTGATCAGACCAGTGCTCACGATCCACTTCGTGGATATTATCCGGTTGGGTATACGAAAGAGGAAGCCGATGCGCTTCGAGATAACAATCCTGAAGAATATTTAAAGCACTCGAAAGCATCGATCGCCACCCACATGATAGCAATGCTTGCCATGCAGAAGGCGGGAAGTATTGCCTTTGATTATGGCAATAATATTCGCGGAGAAGCAAAAAACGAAGGCGTTACAAATGCTTTCGACATAAAAGGATTTGTACCCGAATACATACGTCCGTTATTCTGCGAAGGCAAAGGTCCGTTCCGTTGGGTTGCACTCAGTGGAGACCCGGAAGATATTTACACGACTGATAGAGAGATCTTAAAATTATTTCCGGATGATCAAATACTTCACCGGTGGATTCCGCTGGCGCAAAAGCACATTCATTTTCAGGGATTGCCAGCAAGGATCTGCTGGCTTGGGATGGGTGAGCGAGCCAAGGCAGGGTTGCTGTTTAATGAATTAGTAAAGAGCGGTAAAGTAAAAGCACCGATCGTGATTGGGCGTGACCATCTCGATTGCGGCTCGGTAGCAAGCCCGAATCGGGAAACCGAAGCAATGAAAGATGGCTCCGATGCGATCGCCGATTGGCCGGTATTAAATTTTGCACTCAACGCTGTCGGTGGTGCTACTTGGGTATCATTGCATCATGGCGGCGGTGTCGGTATCGGTAATTCCATCCATGCCGGCATGGTCATCGTTGCCGATGGCAGCGATGAAGCAGCTAAACGCCTTGAACGTTGCTTAACGTACGATCCGACCATGGGACTCTTGCGTCATAGTGATGCCGGGTACGAAAAGGCAAAAGAGGTCGCAGCCAATCATAAGGTGAAAATACCAATGATGTAAAAACGATATGGATGCAAACCCCACAGCATCGATAGTATATCTCAATTCTGTTGGTTC
>DASTAO010000170.1:0-2905 GCA_035712525.1 Kapaibacterium sp. (SeqCode) | reverse complement strand
TGAACAAATTTCTTATGGCTATTTTTCAGATATCAGTACTGCGGCTTACTACATGAGCGATGATATTTATCGACTGGATTCGTGTCGTGCATGGCTTATTTCAGTTCTATACCTGAATACGACTCAAGAAGAATACTTTTGCGCTTGTATGGGGGCTATCTATTCAACATATCGGATAGGGAAGTATCAAGTTGTTGGAGGCTTAGCGGTAATGGACTGGTTACGCAAAAACCATCCTGAATGTTGGAGCAGTGGAATGGATGAAGAATATGCAGTTGATAGTAATGCTGCTGCTCAAGGTGGGTATGATGTGATTCACCTTCCACCTCTCGACTCCCTTGGCTTAGGCTTCTTACGAAAAGCGAGTACGCCTTCGTCGACAACCGTGGAATCGAACTACCTAACATTAGTTACTTCCTTACCTAATCCGTTTAAAAGCGAAACACATCTTCGCTTTCATTTGAATCGGATGGCCTATACTACTATTGGTATTTATGATGTACTTGGGCATCAGGTATGGGGCGATGGGAATGGTCACTCGCTTGAGGCTGGGGATCATGAGGTGGTGGTTGATGGTAGTTTGTTGCCGGAAGGTTCATTGTATGCGAGGATATCGACGGGGTTTGGGGAAGTGAAGACTATCCAGTTAGTGCATGAGTAAACTAACTCGGCTTATGAATGTGAAGAAGCAAGACAGGAATTAGTCGTTTCTATATCGGTGGTTAATGGTTTTATGAAATGATATCCGACAATTTCGTAGCCCATCTTTTTCCAAAACTTATTTCCGGCGTCATTACTGATCCGGGAATTCAGCTCGGAAGTTAAACAGCCTTGTTCAGTAGCGTACTGATGGATCCAATTCAATAGTAGTTCTCCGATACCCTTACTTCTATAATCAGGGTGAACGATTACATTATCCGGTTCGATATGCTTGCCGGCATAGATCTTATTCAATATCCATAATCCGGAAATGGCGATAAGTTTTTTATCATTGAAGACGCCGACACAACGATAGTCGGTTTTACGGACATCGCTGAGCCGTTCGGCAATGACATCCTCGTGCAAGTTCGGATTTAATAATTGCAATAAAGGGAGAACGGTATCTAATCGCTCAGCAGGGATAAGTTCGATGGTGAACATGCTTAACAGCAACTAATATTATGAGCAGCAATACCTGAGAAAAAAGTACCGAATATTTTCTCGAAGGCAGAAAAAGCATCCCAGTTAATGCAATAGCAGGATTTGGTACCATCAACAGTACCTTTTATCAGATTCGCTTTTAGTAATTCTTTTAAGTGCTGGGAGACGGTAGATTGGGCGAGCGGAAGCACCTCGACAATTTCACCGCAGATGCAGCCCTGTCGCTCAGCTATTTTTCTTAGAATCGCAACCCTTGCCGGATGGCTGATCGCATTTGCAAGATCGGAAAGGGATGTTATTTCCTGATCGAACTGATCCTTTTTATTTTGAGCCATAGGTATGATTTATTGTATATCGTAAATATACGATAAAAGAAGATCATTCGTTCCTTTATTAGAAAGGCACCTATTGCTTTTGCGGACAAAATGTTGTATATTTGATACGTGAAATTAGGGCACCATACTACCCGTTAAATTCCAAGAGCCGACCTCGTGTCGGCTCTTTACGTTAGGTAGTGAAAATGGTGGTGCGTACAATTAGAATATTGTTTTATAACGACTTGCAGACCATATTTTCAGGAATTGACCGTTACTAAGCTATGAACTTTCTCTTTCGCGAAACCTACTGGGCGGGCATTCTGATCCTTGCCGGTATCCTGCTTGTGCTGCGGAATGTCTTTAAGCTTGATATTCCGGTCATGGGAGTGATCTTTCCGGTTATCATCATTTCCTGGGGTATTAATATCCTCATGGGCTCGAAGCCGTTCTTCGATATCGAGACGAATGTTGTGTTTCATAACGGGCAGACGACGACCGTTCACGGACGTAGCCAACATAATGTTGCGTTTGGCAAAGGTGATTACGATCTTCGGAATATTCAGGTCACGACAGAGAATATCAGGGTTGATGTCGATGCCGTTTTTTCTGCAGCTTCAGTTCGGATCGATCCGCGGGTGCCGACTCGTGTAAAAGCATCGAGTGTTTTCGGCAGTGCAAGATTGCCCGATGGTTCGATGGTTAGCTTTGGTGATAGAACCTATTATACCAAAGCCTATAAGGAAGGTTCGCCGTATGTCGATGTTCGCGCCGATGTTGTCTTCGGCGAAATGAGAATCATCGAAGATTCGGTGACAACGGTTAATCCTTCGCCTGCATCGAACAGCGACGATGACGATGATTCTGACAACGATTAATCTTACTATTTACCACCATTAATACAACCAGCAATGAATAGCGGAATGTTTTGGGGAATACTACTACTGATCATCGGTGGTACGATCTTATTGCGGAATGTCTTTGACATTCATTTGCCGTTGTGGGACGTGATCTTCCCGTCGATGCTGATCCTTTGGGGTGTTAGCATGCTGATCAAAAATGTTCGCAATGCACCCAAACGCCCATAATTTTTAGTATCTAAATACGGTCATTCTGAGTCCGCCTCGGCAGACGAAGAATCTGAGATTTCAGCCACTCAAAGTTCAGATTCTTCGCGTTGCTCAGAATGACAAATGACTTTTCTGACTTCACACTTCTGATTTCGTATGTATCTAACATTTAAAGTATTACACATCATTTGTGCCTCGATGACGCTCGCATTATTCCCACTTGCTCTGTGGTTTCGCTCGTTTAGAAGTAAAAGGATGAATACTCCGGCTGAGCTTACGGCGATCGGCATGGAATTTGGTATCGGCCGCTTCATGGGCATGATCGGTGGACTCGGCTTACTTGTCACCGGTGGCGCAATGACAGGCATCGGACATTATCCA
>DASTAO010000169.1:0-5894 GCA_035712525.1 Kapaibacterium sp. (SeqCode) | reverse complement strand
TTCTCATTCGATATTGCCCGCATCGATGCCCTACTCTGCTTTCTGCTCGTCTTGGCAATGGCCATTACCGTCTTGCGAAGCGGTACCATTTCGGTTATCGGTTCAGCAATGCTAATGGCTCTTGCGATCTTTACCAAGCAGCAGGCATTCATTTATCTTGTCCCGATCACCCTATGGCTCTGGCTTCGCCAACGATCGCAAGCCATTCTGTTCGTTGCAACGGTTGTAGCATTGTTTGCGCTCGGAACAATGCTCTTATATGATGCAAATGGCCAGTGGTATTTCCACTATGTTTATACCATCCCTCGGGCGAAAGCAAAACTCTATGGCTACGGCCGCTTACCATTCGTCTTTTCAGAATATGTGTTCTCGGGGTGGGCGGTGAGTTCGATCGCTATTTTATTTTGGTTTTTCTATAAGCGACGTGAGCACACTCTCAGATCAAAAGAGGGATTTCTCTTCTTGGTGTGGGTTATTGCTATCGTTCAAATATCCCTGCATTTAGGTGATCAGATGTCTTCGCAGAATATCACCCTTCCGTTCGCTGCCATTACCGCAATATTGCTTCCGATCGCTCTGAAAGAATTAGCAACGGTAACTCTTCTCACGCCGGCAGTAAGTTGGCTCTTGGTTATTCAATTTGCCGGTTTTCTCTATAATCCCTACAAAGAAAATCTGACAATTGTTACCCAAGCTGAGAAAGCAGCAGCAAGGCAATATTGCAATTACCTTCGATCGATCAATGGAAATGTCTTACTCTGGGGACAGCAACTGATCCCGGAATTAGGAGACAAACGATCGTATGCGAATAATCTCGCCGTTCAGGACGCCTATATGCCAGCCGACACCACTTCCAATCGCCTGGCAGACGATTGGAAGCGGGCGTATTCATCAAAACTTTTCGATGTTATTTTGTTGGATGATAATAATTGGTGGATGGAGCGATCACTAACTACTTATCAGAAAGTATCCGTCATCAATTTCGATTCGCTCACGATCGACCGGAAAGCAGCCACAGCTCTCGGCCTTCCAAAATATGTATTGGTACCCAGGGAAAAATAACGGATCGTTATTTACCCATATAGACCACTGATGACATCACGCTTTCAGCGTTTGCACTAAGGCGGCAGTTATATACTCCACCAGGGATTGAAAACCCGGCAGCATCAAATGCTACTCTATGCTGGCCATCTAGTTGGAATTCACTTACTAATGTCGTAATATACCTTCCAGTCATATCAAATACTTCGAGTGTTACCGATGACGGTTTCACAAGCGAATATTGGATCATCGTCGAAGTAAAGAACGGGTTGGGATAATTGTTTTCGAATGAGATGCTTGTAGGTGTGTGGCCAGATGGTGCCAAGACACCTTCGGTTGGGAATAATGGGTTGCGATAAACACCATTCGCAGCAGTCCCCGCATATAAGACATCCTTATGATCAACAAACAACAGCGTCGGAGAAAGCGAATTAAGCTCATCGCTTTCATGCTTCCAGGTTGCTCCTTTGTCGTTTGATGAGAAGGTACCGTTCGTTCCGATCGTATATACAATACCTTTGGAATTAATAGCCACACCGGTCGCATTGGAGACCGAAGAGTTTTTAATCCAGGTAGTACCGTTGTCATTCGAAGTGTAAATACCATCGACAGCCGCAGCATAAAGAATAGTCGGGTTACTAGATTCATCAATAAGAAGTGCCGTTACATTTTTTGGGGAAGTAATCAACGTGTCCCACTTCGTTGTATCGGAAATAGCATTTGATCGGAAAATACCGTATGCATTTGCAGCAAACACCTGCTCTTGGTTGGTGGAAACCATAGCAGTAATGGAATCTGTCGTGATACCACTACGAACTGGTTTTCCGCTATTGAGCCAACTTGTACCATCATCAGTGGAAATATAAACGACACCATTAGCACCTCCAACAAAAATCTTTCCACCCGCTGTCGTCAGCACTGAAGTAAACCGGTTAATATAATTACCTCGAAGTTTTACCTGGTCAGAAAGATTTGTCCAACTATTCCCACCATCAACTGATTTCAAAAGGCCTCCCGGATCGTCACTAGTCATATAAGTAGCTGCGAACATTGCATTCGATGACGTGGTAGTCAAACCGCGAATATCCTTTCCCGCCAATGCTTCGCTAATACTACTCCAAACATCCCCAGCATCCGTAGTAGAATAAATCGAGCTGTTCTGCACACTGGCAAAGACGTGTCCTTTGGAATCGGCGCACATTGCATTAATATGCGAAGTAAAAAGACCCTTGCTATGGGGGGTCCAGGTCTGTCCTTTATCAGCCGAAAAGGCAACACCACTACTTTTATACCCGACAAACGCACCGCTGCTGGTAAATGCTACTGCCTGGGCAGGATCGTCGCTTGGTTGGCGGACTAATTTCCAATCAACTCCATTATTGGCTGAGATATAGACACCATCGGGACCGGCGCTATAAATGATGCCACCGTTATTATCCGTTGCAATGCCCACTCCGTTTGTCGTATTCAATCCATTCTTATTTGCAAGGCGAACCCAGGTTTTTCCTTTGTCTGAAGAGGCACAGAGCCCAATCGTCGAGACCGCAGCAAAAATTCTACCGGTACTGGAAACAGCAATGGCAGTCACATTAGTATCAAGATTACCGGGAATATCGACTTGTCCGCCAAAGCCACATAATGTCCATGTCGAAGCACCACTGGCTAATTTATGAACACCACCACCAGAGCAGATATAAAGTGCTCCGTCAGGTGCAGTTGCCATACCGTTTATAACATAGTATCCACCGAGTGCCGGTAGTTTTGGTAAACCGGTTGCAACAGGCCCCCAACTATCACCATCATCATTTGATATCCAGATGCCTTTGCTATCACTATTATCAGTTCCAATATATAAGATATCATTATTGTCAATCGTTATATTCCGCAATGTTGCGAATGCTCCGGCATCGGAAGGTGAACCGGCTGTGGCTGACCAATCCTTCCCGTTATTTTTTGAAACTAAGACTTCATCAGAGTTAATGGTATAGATCCAGCCTTTAGAGTTAGTTGCAAAGACATCCTGGGCAGCATATTCAACGGTCTGGCTCGATGGCTTCCAATCAGTACCGTTATTTGTTGAATAAAAAATACCACCCTCACCGGCAGCGGCAAGTATTACACCATTTCCTTTGCCAAAAGCAGTAACGCTTCCGACACCCGGCCCGGCCGTTTGAAGCCAAAAGGTTTGGGCAAAAGAACTTAGGGGGAATAGAAGACACAATAGCAATGATACCACGACACGGTTCATATTCGTAAGAGTTAGTGTTTGAAAATTCGGGAGTGTATAGTCACAGCGCCCGTGACTGCAAATTTACCACTTTTTTTATCCCCGCACGAGATTTAGAGCCTTCCGGAAAGCGTCTTTTGCATGGCTACTTCATTGAGGAAATTCTCGAATAATTCACCTGCTAATGGTTCGTGATACTCCATCCGCTCCGGATGCCATTGAACGGCCATAAAGTACGGATGCTTCTGTGGTTCTTCCCACTCGATGGCTTCGATGACTTTCTCATTATCACTCGAACGAGCACTGATGCGCATACCTCTGGCAACATCATCGATCGCCTGATGATGAGCACTCGTAACCTGAGAACTGACTGAACGAGTCAGTTTCTTTAGAAACGTATCTCCATCGACCTGAACATCATGCCGCTGATCGACACCATCGATCTTAGAATGATTAGGCAATCCTACCGAAAGAAGATCGGTAATTAACGTACCCCCATAATAGACATTCAGCAACTGCAACCCGCGGCAAATTCCGAAGACGGGCAGCTTACGTTCATCTGCTCGTTTGGCAAGAATAAACTCCAATTCATCACGAACCGGGTCGATCTCACACTTCCCAGCTTCTTCCGGTTTTTCGAATCTTGCAGGATCGACATCGTCACCACCGGTAAAGAGTATCCCGTCGATGTTTTCGATCTCTGTCGGCGCGGAAGAGAGATCGGTAATAAGAACATCAAAGCCAAGTTCATCGGCAGCATGCCGCACAGCGTTGGCATACTTCTGATACTTTTGTGTATCCTGCGGAGCGTAGCTTAATCCGATATGAAGTTTCATTTTAGGAGTTTTGATATCATTCGGTGCAATTGGCTGTTCGGGTCGGTAATCGCTAATTCAGACTTCGCAACAAGGATGGGTATTTCGCTGATGAATCCTTTATCAACGATCGGCCTGATCTTCACTGCATCTTTGGTGGTAGTAATGATCCGGTCACAGTGCGATAACCTTGCAGCAGTCACAATATCATTAAGAACACCTATATCGTAATTGAAATGATCGGCAAGGCGATGTGGGACGATATCATACCCCGATAACGACGTTTCAAATCCCTGCGGATTCCCGATAGCCGAAAGTGCAAGTAGCTTATGCCCTTTTAGTGAAGATATCTCGATCGCAGATGAGCTACCAAGCTGCTCAACCGATGATATGATCGTTCGTGATACAAGTGCAGGCTTCGATCTGATAGCATGACGATCACTCGTGCTATTTGTCATGATGACAATATCGGCATCTTCAAGTGCCGAATGATGCTCGCGCCCTCTTCCGAATGGCAATACCGGTGGGATACCTTCCCGTTCGTTGATGAGCAAAATATTTAGATCACGCTTGACACGAAGATGCTGGTAGGCATCATCAAGCAATACAACATCGGCTCCAAGCTCATGAGCTTTAGCACAGCCTTGCACCCGGTCTTCATCGCAAATCACAATAGCGTTCGGCAATTCATTTGCTATTAGCTGAGCTTCGTCGCCACTTTGTTCGAGCGAAGCAAGCAAGTGCTTCCCATCACTAACAACTACTTGGCCTTTCGTTGGACGTTTGTATCCTCGCAAAATGACAGCCGGTTGTTTTGAAAACTCTGAGTTAATCAACTGAGCGAGCCAGATCGCCATCGGTGTCTTTCCCGTACCCCCGGTCGAAAGATTACCGATCGAGATCACCGGAATATCCGCTGAATGAGATTTCAGCGCACCGTGCCGATACAAACGGCGGCGCAAGCGCATCACCCACGCATACGGATTGAGATAATTAACGAAGCTCATCGGCTGGTTTGCTTTGGAATCGACAGGATGCTTCGATCAGAAAATCATTCTGTGCTTCCTTGCCTTCAGGGAAATCGTGTATGTGGAGGTGATGCGAAACGATCGTGACTTTCGAAAGCGGCATCGGCACTTCGAACTTGTCCCAGCTATCGGCAAATGTTTTGGAAGTAGAATAAGACACATCTAGAAAATATAACGGCAGATCAAGCTCGGCTGCTGCAATAAACATCCCTCGCTTAAATACTTCCCGCGGACCTTGCGGGCCATCAGGTGTTATCACAAGCCGCCCGGCTTTATGATCTGCTACCAGTTGCATCGCTTCGGTAAGAGCCTTCATCCCTTCTTTGCCGCTTGAACCACGCACTACTAAATACTTCCATTTTTTTAATACTGAAGTAAGATATTCTCCGTCCTTACTTTTTGAAACGAGTGCAACAGCATTCTTCCTGCTCATCCACCAACCGGCGATCATCTTTGAATGCCAGAACGTCACGATCGCCCGCTCAGGCAATGGCGCACCAACCCAATCGTAGCGGAGTGTGCGAACTAGTGCAGATAAACCCGGTGGTAAGAGATTCTCTATCACAACAAATATTGGGCTACCTTCTTCGAAGGCGATGAGCCTTCGCTTTCGAGCATCGACCTAACCGAAGCAAGCTCTGCCTTAAAACTGTGTTGATCTATCTTCATCAATCCATCAGCGATCGCACTCGGTGTCATAGCGCTCTGCAATAATTCAGGATATAATTGCTTGCCGAGAACAATGTTCGCGAGTCCTATATAGTTCAGTGTCACAAGCATCCG
>DASTAO010000168.1:0-2586 GCA_035712525.1 Kapaibacterium sp. (SeqCode) | reverse complement strand
GCTACCAATTCATTGTTCTCAAATTCCGGAATAGTCTCGAGTATCGCATGCATACACTGCTCTGTAACTAACCTCAGTTCGTCATCGCTGTCTTTATCGATCTCTCGAATTATTATTTGCATCTTATACTTGTATCCAACTGGTAAACGATGTTATAGCCCGAGCCCGATGGCTTAGCCCATTCTTTTCTTCGGCGGTCATCTCGGCAAATGTTTTTCCACCACCTTCGAGCGGTATAAAAACCGGATCATATCCAAAGCCCTTGCTTCCCTTTCTTTCACGGGAAATTGTCCCTAGGACAGCTCCAAAAAAAAGCTGTTCGTTGCCCCCCGAATCGAGATAACATAGCACTGTCTTAAAGACCGCATTCCTGTTTGATTCATCCTCGAGATCATTCAGCAGCTTGCGACAATTATCCTCATAGGTCGCGTTCTCTCCCGCAAACCTCGCCGTATAGACACCCGGAGCACCATTCAACGCTTCTACTTCAAGCCCGGTATCATCAGCAAGCACTGGCTGATAAAAATGATCGAAGACTGCCTGAGCTTTTATTCTGGCATTCTCTTCAAGAGTCGCCCCGGTTTCTTCGATGTCAGGAAAATCTTCGGGCAGAAGCTGCACTTCCGCATGATCGCCAAGCAGTTTGGCAAGTTCGTCTCGTTTGTGTTTATTATGGGTGGCAAGAATGATAGTCATTACAATATTTTTTACAATATTTTCTCCGAAGCATCTTTTACTTTCTCAACACCGATCACCTGCTTTTTATATTCACCAAGTGATTTTAAGTTTGCATTCGGCACGATCACTCGTTCGAAACCAAGTCGCAACGCTTCCTGCACTCGCTGTAATGGCTGGCCGATTGCACGCACTTCTCCTCCCAGGCCGATCTCTCCGATAACGCAAGCTTTCGAATCGACTGGAATATCTTTAATACTCGACAATACTGCCATTGCAATTGCCAGATCGACAGCCGGCTCTTCGACCGTTAATCCCCCGGCAATATTAATGAAGACATCGACATCGCGAAGCCGCACTCCAAGCCTCCGTTCAATAACGGCAAGCAGCATTGCAACTCTGCGATGATCATATCCGGTAACTGTCCGCTGCGGAGTATTATAATGTGTAGGAGAAACAAGCGCTTGCACTTCCAAAAGTATCGGGCGCGTGCCTTCGAGCACAGCACAAACGCAAGAGCCACTTGAACCGTATTGCCGTTCGCTCAAAAACACTTCCGATGGATTCGGGACTTCAACCAGCCCCTCAGCAGCCATGGAAAAAACTCCGATCTCATTTGTCGAGCCGTAGCGATTCTTTGCAGCGCGTAGAATTCGATACGCATGAGTCCGCTCGCCCTCAAATTGCAGGACGGTATCGACAATATGCTCAAGAACCTTTGGTCCAGCGATCACTCCATCTTTTGTAACATGGCCGACAATAAATACCGGAGTGTTTGTCGATTTCGCATATTGCAGCAATAATGCTGTACACTCCCGAATCTGGGCAACACTTCCCGGCGCTGAATCCAGCATTGGTCGATACATCGTCTGGATCGAATCAATGATCAATACATCCGGATCGAGTTCTCCCGCTTGCTCTATTATCTGTTCGATGTTCGTTTCGGCATGAACATAAAGCAACTCATTCTTCATCGAGAGCCGCTCCGCTCTGGACTTGAGCTGCCGCGGACTTTCTTCACCCGAAACGTACAGCGTTTTGATCGTTAGCAGCGAACGGGCAAGTTGCAATAACAATGTAGATTTTCCGATACCCGGATCGCCACCGATAAGTACCAGCGAGCCGCGCATTATACCACCACCAAGCACTCGATCGAACTCAGCAATGCCCGTTAAAATGCGATCTTCTTCGGCAGTCGAAACATCGGATAGTTTTATAGGTTTGCCGGTGCCAAGCTGCGCTCTGGCGCCTTTTGCCTTAGTTGATTCGGTTGGTGCAGCGGTAATCGACTCTTCAACAAAGGAATTCCATGAGCCACACTCTGGGCATTTGCCGATCCATCGGGGTGAATTGTACCCACAAGACGAACAGACAAACTGTGATTTGCTTTTTGCCACTCTTAAAAAAATTAAAATTGAGAAAGGAGAACAGTACGAGGATATAAATCCGTGTCCGGTTTATTACCTTATCACCTTTAATGGTAGGGTTGTAGTAGTCGAAGTCCTCAAACTAAGAATGTAATTCCCTACTGAGACGCTATTCAATGGTAACTTAACGATGTTTTCGCCTTTATGTAGAGTAATGTGATTTGCAATCAATGTCCGCCCAAGTTGATCGACAACTGAAACAATCGATTGTTGATCATCAAGCATACTAAAAATGGAAATGCTAACCTGCGAACTAGCCGGATTAGGAGTAAGCGATTTCAAATAGGCCTCGAGATTATCATTCAATCTCGCCCGCAATACTTCATCGCCACATCTATTGCCGATCGATATCGATCCGGTATCAAACATAACATTAGAGTACATTCCGGCATAAGCATTCCCAACTAACACCGGAGTCGAACTATTACGAGAAACAAACGTAGTAAATGGTAGCGTGATCGTTGCCGCATTCGTATCGATCGTC
>DASTAO010000167.1:0-4651 GCA_035712525.1 Kapaibacterium sp. (SeqCode) | reverse complement strand
ATTATGCTCGAATGGTCACCGAAGACGGGGCTGTCTGCAGTAAAGGATTTTCCGTCGAGCATTGATCGCTCTTATCGGACTATCGATACTTTCGAAACAAGAGAACCGATCTTCACAACATACACTCCATTAGCGATCGATTGCGCTGGAATCGAAACCAGTGATTCCCCGGCATTGATCGTACCTGTTAAGACCTTACCTCCAAGCATCGAATATATTTCTACAGTTTCTGCACTTTGAGCGGGTTGAGATAATTCGCAAGTTATTCGATCTCCGTTGGTGCGAACTTTGAGTTCAGAAGTAATAGCCTTATTCGCTGGTACTGCAAGAACCGGATCCTGATATAGATTTACCTCACTGAGCACTATAGCATCGTCATCGAACTGTACCGAATCGATTGTATAGGATAACCAATAATAAAACTCCTGCTGACGCATATTATTTGCCATCGTGACAGTATCGATACTATTGCCATGACAGAGCCTCAGCTTGACGGGCATGGTAAAATGATCGCGCGTCTCTTGTGTTTGTTTGATGCGAACATGCAACATGTTTGTCGCAGATTGCCCCCAGCCTATATCATAAAGTGGATGCAGTCGGTCGTAGATCCACTGGTCGAAATATTCAGTAAGATCGATTCCAAAACTGTTGCTAAGGAAATTCTTCAGATCGTCAGTCGTCGCATCCGAAAAAGCAAAGGTATTCAGATATCCTCTGATCGCACTATAGAACAAGGTGTCATTACCGACAAGCCTGCGCAACATGTGAATTACGCATGCACCTTTATCATACGTCGTCGCTACATTAAAAATATTATCGAGCGGCGGTCCGTAGATCGGGATCGTATCCGTACTATAAAACGGAGGAAAGAAGTACGTATTTGCAAAATTACGGATCGTGGAAATATACCAATTATAACCACCCCACGATTCATACCATAGGCCTTCACAATAGGTGGCAAAGCTTTCATTTAACCAGATGTCATTCCAGGTTGCGCAGGTGACCTTATCACCAAACCATTGATGTCCCATCTCATGGGCAATACCCTGATAATCTTTGCGTTGCAACCACCCGCGATGGATGGTCGTAAGCGACTGATGCTCCATCCCGCCAAAATCGAATGGCTCGACCGGCACCTGGCCATATTTTGTGTAAGGGAAATGCCCGTACTTCGCTTCGAAGAACGACATGATCTGAGAAGTATTCGAGTATGCCTTGTGGGCATTATAGGCAGAAATGGCGGACGACGTATCGTTATAATCCCCCGGCCAGGCATAATAGACTAAACTCACTGTGTCGGCAGGATCGGCTGAGCTTTGATGCGGTTCGCCCCATTGCACAAAGTTACTCGCATTGGCAACCATCAAATAGGTTGCGATCGGCTTGTCGCTTTTCCAATGCCATCTCATCGAGGTTGCGTCGAATGGACGCTTTTCGATAAGTGCTCCATTCGAAGCAGCGGTTATGCCATTCGGTACAATGATGAAAATGTCAGACTCTGCTTTATCGTATGGCAGATCCATGCACGGCATCCAATAATGAGCATCTAACGGCTCGCTCATTGTATAAGCAAGGTCTTCCAAGGTGAAAATGGAATCCCGTCCTTGGGGCTTACCATCGAACGTACCTTTTGGAAAGAAATACATCCCCCGGTTCGTCTCATCAACGCGATGATACCAGATCGAAAGAAGAATATTGGTTGCAGTTACCTGAAGGTTTGCTGCAAGTGGAATGGTTAAGTGTTCGTCCTGATCAGGCTGGATATCTGTAGCAAGATGCTCGCCATTAATGCTGATCGAATCGATGATCATATCGGCAGCATCAAGTAGGATCGTCGGAGTAACTGAAGTTAGCTGAAGGATGATATCATTCCGTCCGGAAAATCGTGCTGTTTTAGTAGCGAAGGTTTCGCGCCAATCGAGTTGTAACCTATAGCTCTGTACATCGAACGGACGCTTAAGGCTATCTGCGATAGTCAATGGATGCGAAAGATGCTTTACGTTTTGCGTTGCAAGAAAAACGGGACTCGTGGTAGCAAAGGCAAGCTCGGATGCGAGCAGCAGAAGGAGGACAATTATCTTTTTTGCCATTAAGTATCCCAAAGAAAAAAGGGCATACCGAAGTATGCCCTTTCAAGAATGTTATTCGATAATGATTTTTTGCGAGATCGCCTTCCCACCATAGACAAGCGTCGCAACGTATGTCCCGCTCGCAAGCCCGGTAGCATTGAAGCGAACCGAATGAGTGCCGGCCTGATAATAATCCTTATCGAGAATTTTTATCTCTCTGCCGAGCACGTCGTATAAAGTAATTTGCGATTGCCCTGATTGCGGAAGCGTAAAGCTAAGGGTAGCAGATCCATCTTTTATCGGATTCGGTGCAACCGCATCGAATACCAATCCTGACTGATTCTTCGGCGGATTAGTAACGCCGAGCGTTGTAAGATCAAGCCAATGAACACCTCTGCCATACGTACCGGCAAGCAGTTTATTATGATCGGTGCCTTTGATCTTTAATGAAGTTACTAAAGCAGCCGGGAAGTTATTCATTAACGGATCCCAGGTTGTACCGCCATCGATTGAGTAAATAACACCTTTATCAGTACCGACAAAGATATATCCATTCTCAGGCTTTACTGCGATCGATAGACAATTAATATCCGGGAAATTCGATGTTGGATGAGTAAACGTTACTCCACCATCGACACTTTTGAAGAAGTGAAATTTGCCAGTACCACCGGTGCCACCGGCTACGACATAAACGTTATTGTTATTTGTTGGGTCGACCGTAACGCCAGCTAATGTACCGCTCGGTTTATCTAATGCCGTGGGCGTCCAATTTTGACCATCGGTCGTTCTGAAAATACTTGTTGCCGAGCCAGCCCAGATATGGGTGCCATCGGGAGACATCGCGATGCCATTAAAACGAGCCGATATTCCTTTATCACTCGGTAGTGAAAGATTATCGGATCCTCCAGTGAAGCTTACCCAAACGTGGGTCCTGCCACCATAAGCGATAGTAGCCCCATCGGAAGATATCTCGTATGCTGCATAGGCGTCCGTAATCCCCTCTCCTGAGCCACCTCCACTAATAGGGTCTCGGTATAAAGAAGTGTTACCTTCGATGAGGTTACCGCCGAAAGTATTTTCATCACCTGCATGTAAAGACTTATATAGTGTGGAACCGATATAAGTAGTATATACGATATTCGAGTCATCCCAAGCAACCAGACACTTTCCTCCATCCCCACCTTTTGTATTATGGAATTGAGTCGATGAGTTGATATACGCTTTATTGGTATTATTATCCTGGCAGCCACCCATGGCAAAGTTAAAATCTCTATCGGCATCTGCGCCGACAAACTGTAAGGCAGAAATACCGACATTAATGTCAGTTCGCCATTGCGAAAAGGAACTGGAAATAGTTGTTGATGCCAAACCGCCATCGGCACAAGAATAAAGCGTTTTACCAATAAATACCAAGCGATGAATATCAACATGGGCGTAATCAGAACGGGACTCTAGATTACCTTGTGTCTTAGAATCAAGTTTTGTTCCACCATCTCCTGAGTAATAGATATCAAGACCACCAATAAGAATTTGCGTGGGAGATGTCGGGCTCGCTGCGAGCGCATTACACCACCATTGTTGCATGCCGAGGGGATTTCTATTAGTTGAGCTGGCTGGGGCAGAAGGATTATACTGCATCTTTTTTGTCCAGGTCACCCCGGAATCATTTGATGACCAAACACCAAGGAAGCAATTCGGAGCCGCTGAAGTACCGCTCGTACCAATAGATGCATAAACTACATTCGGAGAGGTAGGATTAGGAGAACAAGCAATGGTAATCCTGCTCATTCCACTCGGCAAACCATCAGCAGCCTTAGCCTGTGTCCAGTGAGCACCATAATCAGAAGAATACATTATTTTACCCGTTGAAGCAGCATAAAGGCGGTTAGGTGCTTGGGCGCTATATGATATCGATAGAATATTACCACCCGGAAGGCTATTGCTCGCATCGTTTAATTTTTTCCAGGTATCCCCACCATCCTCTGATTTTAGTAAGCCACCAGTAGTGGCAGCATAAATTCTCTGGTGATTCGTTGCATCGATGATGATCTGGGAGACAGCTTTTCCAGCTAACCCATTATCGACAATTTCCCAATTATCGCCGCCGTCTCTGCTGCGTAATATTCCTACACCAACCTGCTGGCTATTATAAGGGAATCCGTCGCCTTCAGACTCGCCGGTGCCACAGAAGATGATCCCACCATCTTGTGGATCGACGGCTATTGCCGTAGTCCGGAGCGATGGCATGCGTGAGGATAGATCGACCCAATTCGGAGGAGTTTGGCTAATATCATCGGTTCTCCAGACGCCACCAGAAGCCGTCGCAACATACACCTTCTTTTCATTATTCGGATCGGCAGCAACGTCGCGAACTCGGCCGGTATTATGGCCGTCCTGGTTTCCGGAGGTCACCTGCTGCCAGGCTGCCGAGCCGAGGGATTTGAACATCGAGCGATTGGTCATCGACTTCATCGCTTTAAGACCGTTGACCTCGATCTTGGCAAGGTCTTTTTCTTCACCGGAGGTCTTGAGGTCATTCCACATTTTGTTACGGAGCATTTCGAGCTGGCCATCATCATAAT
>DASTAO010000166.1:0-7584 GCA_035712525.1 Kapaibacterium sp. (SeqCode) | reverse complement strand
TCATCACGAGGTATTCAACGGTCGTCTATACTGCCTCTGCACTTGGGAAAAAGATCTATAGCGATCTTGACCCGAATGTAGTAAAAGCACTGACGCCCGAGCAAAATGGAAATGCTTCTGCTCGAATCGGCGAAGTATGCCGTTCCGTCCTCAGTGAGGAAGAAACTCATTCACGGGCTCGGCGATGGAAAGTCCGCAAACAGGGCTTAAAACAGGATCTCCGCGTTGCTCTTGCACCACTCCGTAAAAAGGATCTGACACTTTCCGCATGAACACTGTGATCGTTATTCAGGCAAGGATGGGTTCATCACGTCTGGCCGGTAAAGTACTGCTCCCGCTTGCTGGCAAAACACTACTCGAACGAATGGTCGAACGAGTTTCGGCGGCGAAACTCGCCGATGAAGTTATTGTTGCGACGACAACTAATACCGATGATGACAGGATCGAAACACTTTGCCTCAATGCCGGCATCAATGTCTTTCGTGGCCATCCGACCGATCTTATCGATCGCCATTACAAAGCGGCGCTTGAATATCGTGCCGAGGTAGTTGTCAAGATCCCTTCCGATTGTCCGCTGATCGATCCTGCCATTATCGATAGAGTCTTGCAATATTATTTCGATAATGCGGCTCGCTTTGATTTTGTCAGCAATCTTCATCCGGCAACGTACCCTGATGGCAACGATGTCGAAGTAATGCCACTACCGGTTCTGAAAAAAGCATGGTTCGAAGCAGCAAAAGATTATGAACGTGAGCATTTAACGCCGTTCATCTGGGAGCAACCCGAGCGCTTTCGTATCGGCAACGTAGAATGGGAGCGAGGCCTCGATTACTCGATGAGCCATCGCTTTACGATCGACTATCCGGAAGATTACCGCTTCATCAGCAAAGTGTATGATGAATTATGTTCTGAAGAGCGCCCGATCTTTTCGATGGAAGATATTCTATTGCTGCTCTTAGAAAAGCCTGAAATCTATGATATCAATGCATCTTTCGCCGGAGTGAATTGGTATCGCAATCATCTCATGGATCTAAAGACCATCTCGGCCTCACAAACGAACTTCGCACCAAGCGAAGCATAACTAATGACAACTGAAAAACAAGAATTGCTTGAATCGCTGGCGCTTCGCGTTCGCGAACATATCGTAAGAATGTCAACCGATGGCGGCTGCTTCATCGGTGCCTCGCTTTCCTGTGCCGATCTTATAGTGTACTTGTATTCGGAAGTTTTAAATATCTCTCCTGAAGCAATCGGCGATCCGAATCGTGATTATTTATTGCTTTCAAAAGGGCACGATGTGCCGGCATTATATGGGACACTTGCCGAGCTCGGTTTTATCGAGCGCGAGAGATTGCAGAATCATCTGAAGACGAATGATTCGATCTATTGGCATCCCAACCGCGCCATCCCCGGAATCGAATTTCATTCCGGTTCGCTCGGTCATTTACTTTCCGTGGGCATTGGCATTGCGCTGGATATAAAGCTTCGCGGGGGATCGAATAAAGTCTATGTAATTCTTGGTGATGGGGAATTGAACGAAGGTTCGGTTTGGGAAGCAATGCTTGTTGCTGCCTCGAAGAAACTTGATAATCTTATTGCTATCGTTGATAGAAATCAATTCCAGGCAAACGTCCCGACCGAAGAATTGACAACACTCGAACCACTTACTCCGAAATTCGAAGCCTTCGGTTGGCAGACCAAGTGCATCAATGGCCACAGTTTTTCTCAGATGGAAGAAGCATTTGCATCGGCACCGTCCGGAAAACCGAGCATCATCATTGCCGATACCATTCGTGGCAAAGGATTGCCAAGCATCGAATCCCGTGCTGATCGTTGGTTTGTGAATTTCTCACATACAGAAGTTGATCAATTGCTCGAAGAATTGCATGGCAAACAATTAAGTACTCTTACCTCCGAAACATTAATGGTTCGATAATTTTACAATGACCTACGAACAACAGCTTTTAGCATTAGCACGAACCGACGAACGAATCGTCGTTATGACTGCAGAGAATCGTGCAGCGATCAGAAATCTTCCACAGGCACTCGGCGACAGGTTCATCGATGTCGGTATTGCGGAGCAAACGATGATCGGAGCCGCAGCAGGCCTTGCTCTTCGCGGTAGAGTGCCGATCGTTCATGCACTGGCAACATTTTTAATCCTTCGTGCTTTCGAGTTTATTCGTGACGATGTCGGTATTGCAAAGCTTCCGGTGATATTAGTTGGCGGTGTGCCGGGATTTCTTTCCGATGGCAACGGCCCGACCCATCAGGCGATCGAAGATATTGCACTAATGCGTGGTATTCCCGATATGGGTGTCTTCTGTCCCGCAGATCATGAAGAGCTGGTTGCTGCCTTGCCACAATTATTTGCCAGTGGCACACCTTGGTATGTCCGTTACTATGCAGGAGAACCAACAGCACCGCATACTTCTCAAGTCGAACTCGGAAAAGCAGAAGTGTATCCTTCAACGGCGACCGAAGAAGAAGGCGACGACATCACGATCCTAACCTATGGTTTTTTACTCCGAGAAGCTTTGAAGGCGCAGAGCATTCTTCAAGCCGAAGGACTTTCCGTTCGTGTCGTTAATCTCCGAACACTTTCTCCGGTCGATGAAGATATGATCGTCGATGCTGCCGAGCGTTCGCAGCTTGTCGTGACGCTCGAAGATCATTTTCTTATCGGTGGTCTGTACTCAATCCTAAGCGAGCTATTCACCCGTGAGGGCCTTTTCGCCGATGTGATGCCGATCGCATTAGAGCATCGCTGGTTTAAGCCGGCATTGCTAAACGATGTGCTTGATTACGAAGGATTCACCGGCGAAAAGATCGCCGAAAAGATCAGCAAGCGTTTCGATGAGGATACGCTTAGCGACGAAGAGTTACTCGACGATATGTTTTCGCTCAATTAATTACGATCATGCCAAATACCATTTCGCTTCAACAGGATTATCCGGTTATTACCAATTCGGATGAGCTCTATGCCCGCGCGACGGGCCTTGTTCCGGGTTATACTCAAACGCTTGCCAAAGGTCCACGCCAATACGTCGGCGGTTCGCCGAAATATCTCGATCATGGTAAAGGCTCCCATGTGTGGGATGTTGATGGAAATGAGTATATCGATTTTCAATCCGGTATCGGTCCGATCTCGCTTGGCTATTGCTATGAACCGGTTGATACAGCGATCAAAGCTCAGCTTGAAAAGGGAATTACATTCTCATTGATGAGTCCACTCGAAGTTGAAGTCGCTGAGATGATCCGCGATACGGTGCCGAATGCTGAGATGGTTCGCTTTGCAAAAGCAGGGTGTGATGCTACTACGGCAGCTGTTCGTCTTGCAAGAGCTTTCACTGGTCGCGAGAAAGTATTATGCTGTGGCTATCACGGCTGGCACGATTGGTATATTGGAGTAACTGATCGCAACAAAGGTATTCCGCAAGCTTCACAAGATTTGTCTTACACGTTTAATTATAATGACATTGAATCAGTCCTTGAATCGATCGATGAGAATACGGCTTGCGTGATTCTTGAACCGATCGTTTTTGAAGCACCAAAAAATAATTTTCTCCAGGAGCTGAAAGAAGTCTGCGAGAAATTCGGCGCGCTACTCATCTTCGACGAAATGTGGACGGGCTTTCGCCTCGCTCTCGGCGGAGCGCAGCAGTACTTCGGTGTAAAGGCTGACCTGGCCTGCTTCTCGAAGGCTGTGGCGAATGGGATGCCGATTTCGATCGTCTGTGGTCGTAGCGAAGTCATGCAGCTTTGTGAAAAAGATATTTTCTTCTTTACAACCTTCGGCGGAGAAGCCCTTTCCCTTGCCGCAACAAAAGCAACCATCTCTGAACTCAAAGCGAAGAATGTCCCGGAGCAATTAGCCATCCAAGGCAAAAAGCTTCGCGAAGGATATAACCAGATCGCAATAGAGCTTGGCATCGATAGCTATACAAAATGCTCAGGCTTTGATTGTCGCACGATCGTTACCTTCGATGCAAAGGCCGGCAATCCGCTTGAACTAAAATCACTTGTTCAACAGGAGATGATCAAGCGAGGTATACTCTGGGGCGGATTTCATAATATGTCATTTAGTCATAGCGATGAAGACATAGCTCATACACTTGCTGCTTATCGCGAAGCGTTAGCGATCTTAAAATTTGCCGTTGAAAATAATACGGTAGCCTCACAGCTTCGCGGCGAAGCGGTCGAGCCAGTATTTCGTCGCACGAGTAATTTCAACATGAAGCCGAAAGCAGTTAAAGCGTAGATATAGTGGTGCGGACTCTTAGTCCGCACTCTGTACTCACGGACTAAGAGTCCGTGCCACTGTTTTTGAATACTATGAACGATCTATTCTCACTCGAAGATAAAGTTGCCATTGTCACCGGTGCTGTCGGGCTCATCGGCAAAGAGCATTGCCACGCTTTATCCGATGCCGGTGCAACGGTGATCGTAGCCGATCTTAGTGAAGCTGAAAGTGCTGAGATCGCCGGGACGTTGCCACGGGCAATCGGCATTGGAGTAGATATCACTAAAAAGCATTCTGTCGTATTGCTTTGTGAAAAAGTGAAATCTAAGTTCGGTCATATCGACGTACTGGTTAACAATGCTGCCATCAACGACATGTTCGAGAATCCGGAGCGTGCCGGGGAGCTTTCGCGATTCGAAAACTATCCGCTCGATGCTTGGCAGAAATCACTCGATGTGAATGTGACCGGGACGTTTCTCTGTTCACAGGTTATCGGCAGTGAAATGGCTCGTGCGGGTAAGGGAAGCATCATCAACATTGCTAGTACTTATGGCATCGTCGCTCCTGATCAATCGCTGTATCAAAAGCCGGATGGCACCCAAGAGTTTTATAAATCGCCCGCTTATCCTGCCACAAAAGGTGCGGTTATTTCGCTAACAAGATTTCTCGCAGCCTATTGGGGAGCAAGCGGAGTGCGAGTTAATACGCTTTCACCAGGCGGCGTCGAGAATTCGCAAGATGATCATTTCGTCGAGAAATACTCTGCAAAAACACCACTCGGCAGAATGGCTAACCCCACCGATTATAAAGGAGCCATCGTCTTTCTAGCCAGCGATGCATCGGCGTATATGACGGGTGCAAACCTCGTAGTCGATGGAGGATGGACAGCATGGTAAGACAAATTTCAAGCAACAATATCTTAATAACATCATAATGCTTGCGTAACCGGTTTATTGTGTCCAGATGTGTTAGGAGAATGTCATTTTTACAATCACCAGTAATGGAGAATAACGAATGATAACAACTAATACCACAGTGAACATCGGAAATACTGTCGTCGGAGACGGACAAAAAACCTACATCATCGCCGAGATCGGAATCAACCACAACGGCTCGCTCGAGCTTGCTAAGCTCCTGATCGACGGAGCAGTTCGCGCCGGTTGTAATGCGGTGAAATTCCAAAAGAGAACACCGGAGATCTGCGTACCTCGTGATCAATGGAACATCGAACGCGACACTCCGTGGGGACGAATGACCTACATCGACTATCGTCACTATGTCGAGTTCGGCCATAAAGAATATGCGGAGATCGATCGCTATTGCAAAGCAAAAGGCATTCAGTGGTTTGCTTCCTGCTGGGACGAACCCTCAGTCGATTTCATCGAGCAGTTTGATCCGCCGGCTTATAAAGTACCTTCGGCATTACTAACCGATACCGGAGTACTTTTGAAAAAGCGTAGCACCGGTAAGCCCGTTATTATCTCGACCGGAATGTCAACGATGGAAGAGATCGAAATGGCTGTCAGCTCGATCGGTACGAATAATTTACTGATCGCTCATGCTACCTCGACCTATCCGTGTCCGCTTAATGAGCTTAACCTTCGGATGATACCGACGCTGAAGGAAAAATATCCTGAATGCCCCATCGGATATTCAGGCCATGAGACGGGACTTGCACCGACGGTTGCAGCGGTATCGATGGGAGCCACGTTTGTCGAACGACACATCACGCTTGATCGCGCCATGTGGGGCACCGATCAGGCTGCTTCTGTTGAAGTCGGTGGGTTATCACGGCTCGTCGAGATGATCCGCGATGTCGAGACCGCCAGCGGTGATGGCATCAAGCGAGTCTACGATAGCGAACTCGGGCCGCGCAAGAAGATGCGTAAGAATCTTCAACTGGCAACTGCATAACCGATCTGGAGGGGGCGGTTCTTCGGAGCCGCCCCATCAGTTTTTATGACGATCACTGAGATACGAACCTATTGTACTGTAGCACTTGTCGTCAGTGCTCTGGTCCTCATTGCCTTAGAACGATTCTTTCCATACGATAAAGGTCAGAAGATCTTCCGCAGCCAGTTCTTCAATGACTTCGTCTATTATGCATTGATCCAGAGTTATGTTTTAGGTATGATCATCTCATACCTTATTCAATGGTTTGATGGTGCGACGGGATTATCGAGACTGCATCTTGTTTCAAATTGGGGCATAGGCTGGCAGTTATTATTTTTCTTTGTCATTCACGATTGTTATATTTATTGGTTTCATCGCTTTCAGCATAAGTCCAAATATTTCTGGCGTCTTCACGAAGCTCATCATTCGACGGAAGATGTCGATTGGTTATCGGGTACCCGATCGCATTCGATTGAAATTCTCATCAATCAAGGTATCGAATACGGGGTCATTCTCTGCTTAGGGGCATCGCCTGAAGTTGCCGTTTTAAAAGGTCTGATTGATGGTGTATGGGGCATGTATATTCATTCGAATATTAACGTCCATAGCGGTTGGCTGCAGCATATCATTAATGGTCCTGAAATGCATCGCTGGCATCATGCTATTGATGATGATGCCCAGAATAAAAATTTCTCTACGAAGCTTGCTATCTGGGATTGGATGTTCGGTACCGCTTTCTTACCCGAAGCTCGCAAGCCGAAAGCCTACGGTCTCGGCGATCCCACATTTCCCGATCAGTATATAGATCAGCATTTCTATGCCTTCCGCCCGCAGGAGAAAAACGAGACAGATTCCGAAGCCGGGTTAGTACTGCCCTGATCCGAAAGTACCCTTCGTAACTTATTATATATCATAATAACTAGTGTACCCCTCTCACTAATTAGCCTCTAATGAAAAGAGCCCGCTTCGGCGGACTCCTATGCCTAAATGAGACGATACAAATATACGAAATATGCAGATGAAATCCAAATTAATATATCATAAATATATGATATGTGAATAATTTGTTGATAAAATATTTATAGCCTCAATAATAAGAAAAAAGATGTAACTATGTTCTGTCGAAAGTGTCTTTTAAAGTATAACTAAGCAACTACATCTGCTCAATGAAACTGCTGGGTTTTAGCTTCATTTTGATGTTGTTTTCTTTTCCTACTTTTGCTCAGGCGGTTGACCCAGAATGCTGGTATCCGAAAGTTGGAGAAGGAATAGACATTGACGATCACGACATGTCCATCGATCATGATTTTGGAGGTGACCTTGTTCGGTTGCATAACCCATCAGATAGCAGCTATTACCTTGCTTGTATTGGTTATAATGGGAATATCAATACTCATACGGTTTTTCATTCAAAAAATCCTTTAGACGTTCATCATCTTAGCCTATTC
>DASTAO010000165.1:0-2777 GCA_035712525.1 Kapaibacterium sp. (SeqCode) | reverse complement strand
GGAGCTAATAAGCTTTATGAATATAAACCCACTGAAAATAAATGGTTAGACCTTGGTAAAGGCGGAGCAGGTTCACAACGTGCTTGGTCGTACTCATTTACGATCGGTTCGAAGGCCTATGTCTGCGGTGGTTCGGTCGATGGCGGTTCTAATCTAGCAAAAGATCTCTATGAGTTCGATGCCACAACAAACGCCTGGACGAAGAAAGCGAATATGCCTGCTGTTCGCGATGCCGGCTTTGCCTTTGCTGTCGGCGGCAAAGGGTATGTTGGTTGCGGCTTCGATGGCAGTAATGTTGTTAATAATTTCTATCAATATGATCCCGTTGCCGATAAGTGGACTGAGCTAAAAGGATTCGATCAATCGTTAATTTTTCCATCGTCATTTGTGATCAATGATACTGCCTATGTAATTGGTGGCGCTGATTTCATGAGCATGGAGTCAATGGTTCTCTATCGATATAATCCCTCTTCCGATTCGTGGGTAACGTTAGAAGATTTCCCGGGGGATCTACGTCAAGCTGCTACGGCATTCGTGCTCAACTACGAAGGATATTATTGTGGCGGAATGTCGCAGTACACGACCACCTACAAAGATATGTGGAAGTTCAGCCCGGCAACCGGTCATTGGTCAAAAGTAAATTTCGAACTTCCGACGGATTATACCGTGTGGCAATCGGCTGTGAGTACCGGCCCATGGGTAAGTGAGCATCCCAACTACGTAATGTTCATTGCCGGCGCTGGTTTTTTTAAGTCTCCGTTTACTGGTGAAGATACCCTTGAAGTTTCTAGTCGCTCGTTTATTTTTAATCCGCAAACGGCATCCGTATCGAATGCTCAGATTTCTTCCGAGCAGGTATTTCCAAATCCGGTCGAATCAGGTAGTTCTATTACGGTCTCATCTGCAATGTCAGGTGAATATTCTATCTATGATGCACTCGGAAGGGTAGTGAGTGAAGGCAACTATAGCGGCGGACAAATTTCTACTGCAGGTATTGCTACAGGCTACTATACCCTTGAAGTAACCGAATTGTTTTCACAAGCGAAAAAAAAATATCGGATCAGTATCAGGTAAGATCCGAACCATCCGTCATGATCGGTGGATATCCGTGTCTCATTCATAGTGGGGCACGGATGACATCGTTAGTGACGAGCCCATTACGTACTAAGCTATGAGGCAACTCAAAATAATAGTCTTAATTGTATCTGCTATTTTTGTGATTAGCGGCTGTGGAAGCAGTTCAGAACCGCCACTGTCAGTCCCTACCACCTATTCAAATTCTTTTTATCCGCTATCGGTAGGAAATTATTGGGTCTATGCAGGTCGACTTAGCATAACCGATACGCTGATGCGGGCTGACGTTATAGATACCGTTGAGTTTGAAAAGAACAGTTATTTTAGAGTTGTCCAATCGTATTTAGGAGCGCTCTTAGGTCAAAGACCTGATACACTACGTCTACGTTTTGTAAGCCCAACCCTTCTAGTCCGATATTTGAACGGCCGGGATTCGGCGTACATAGATTTTGGAACATTCGCGAATGGTTATGGTGGACCAAGATATCCAGGCCTGATAGCAGAATATCCGGAAACAGATTCTATCTCACTTGGGAAATTCGATAGCTGCAAGAATATCATCTTCAGAGGAGGGGCTGAAGAAACATTCTCTGTCTTTGCACCTAACATTGGGGAGATAATTCGCTATACACCAGGCTTTGTTTTGGTACAGGCAAAAATAGAAGACAAAATTTATAAATGATCGGTGGGTATCCGTGCCTTATTCATGATAGGGCACGGATACTCTCGTTTAAAGAGCTATAATCTTGCGATCGATACCATCGCCTTCAACTCCCCAAGATCGATCTCTGAACCATCGGCTGAATCGCCATTCGAAGTGATCTTGCTTGCCAGTGTTTCCTGCGCGATGTAATTCTCGTGCTTTGCGAGTGCGTCGCGAAGTGCATCAGGTGCACCACCGACTGCGATCGAGATACGATCGGTCACTTCGAAGCCCGAATCCTTACGAAGATTCTGAATGCGATTGACGAACTCACGGGCAATGCCTTCGGATTGTAGCTCGGCAGAGATATGCGTGTCGAGTGCAACCGTCACACCGCCTTCGCTCGAGACGAGCCAGCCTTCGACATCCTGTGCCGTGATATCGATCTCGCCGCGTTCGACTTTGATCATCTCACCGGCAATATCGAACTCGATACCCATCTGCTGCTCGTAACGGGTGATCTCTTCATCGGTCATTTTTCCGATTCGAGCCGCAACATCTTTCATCTGCTTGCCAAGGCGAGCGCCTAATGCTTTGAAGTTTGCTTTTGCTTTACGCTTGATGACATCGCTATCGCCAAAGAGCACGTACTCGATGCGCTTGACATTCACTTCATCGAGAATGATCTCTTCGACTTTACGAAGCTCTTCAATATCCTGACGATTGGCACAAGGAATAAGCAGCCTCTCAAGCGGCTGACGCACCTTTATCTTTGCCCGTTCGCGCATCTGGCGAACAAGCGAAGAAATGATCTGCGCCTTTGCCATTCGGGTTTCGAGCTTCGTATCGATGAGCTTCTCATTTGAAACTGGATATAGCGCAAGATGCACAGAGTCAGTAGTCGCTGCATCGGATACAAGCGAGCGATACATCAGGTCGCTCATATACGGGGCGACGGGTGCCATGAGCTTCGAGATCGTCAGCAAACATTCGCGAAGGGTGTCGTAAGCAACTTGCTTATCGGCATTCATCTCGCCCTTCCAGAAACGGCGGCGTGAAC
>DASTAO010000164.1:0-13090 GCA_035712525.1 Kapaibacterium sp. (SeqCode) | reverse complement strand
AGCATCGACTTATTGGTAGTAATAGCGTTGGTTATTTTTTCTAAGAAAGTCATAGGTTTTCCAATACAAAAGGAGCAATTACTTTGTCAGCAATGCAGCACCAATCATTCCCGCTTTAATTCCGAGCTTTGCCTCACGAATCTCAACCGATGAGCGCTGATGTTCGAGCACCGATCGGCGAAGAGCTTCTCGTGCCGGCTCAAGCAGTAGGTCGCCTGCTTGGGCTACTCCACCCGTCACCAAAAACAAGCGGATATCCAACAACGATGCAACACTTCCCATTGCAACACCAAGATACATTCCGGCTTCGGCAAGGGTTTCTATTGCAAAGGCATCGCCTTCGGCGGCCGCATCGGCAATGTCTTTAGGCTCAAGCGACCGAGCCGCTATAAATTTACGAAGAGACGATTCTTTCTTGCTTTTCGAAAGCGCTTCGAGGGTTCGTTCGGAAAGATACCGCTGGCCGATATATCCTTCAAGCACTCCACGAATGCCGCTGAGCGACATCGGGCCGTTATGATCGATGATGACATGGCCAAACTCACCGGCACCACCAAAGGCACCCCGATAGATCTCGCCATTACTAACGATCGCACCTCCGACCCCCGTACCAAGCGTCGCCATCAGGAAAAATTTCTCATTCTTTGCCGCGCCGTACTGCATCTCAGCGCATGCTGCACACTTAGCATCGTTATCCATCTTAACGATGTCGATCGTCGGCAGTTTAGAGGCAACCTGCTCGGCGAACGGCTCTTCTTTCCATTTCGGAAAATTCGGCGGGTAGTTAACGATCGTCCTATCATCATTCATTGATCCCGGCACACCAAGTCCGACGGCAGTTAGTTCAGGATAGGAATGGATCAGGACGTTACATTGGCGGGCAACAAGCGCTGCGATCTCATCGCTCGTGCCGTTCGGAGTAGGTGCGGAAGTTTCTTTAAGGACTTTCCCTCTTTCGAGATCAACTACAGCAACTTTAATGGAGGTACCGCCGACATCGACACCGATCGCCTGCGCGTTCGGTTCGCTCATTTTACAGCCTCCCGATACACGGTCTCGCCGCGACGTTTAAGGTGATAACGCTCACGAGCTACTCGCTCGACGACCATTGGGTCTTCTTTGGTCAATAAGTCCACTCGTGCTGTTAATCCACGTTCTTCCAATGCCAAGGTATTACTTTCCTCCTGCAAATTATTTACTTCATGACGCAATGCAATATGTCGCCAGATGCCTTTATTAGCGAAGAGTAACGTTGCGGAAAGGACGAGGATAGTAGCTGCAATGAGCAGCAGCTTAGGTGAACGAAGTATCTTTTTTATCTTTTGCTTTACGCGTAACTTGGGCATCGATGCAAACTTAGATAGACAAAGATACGAAAAAAAGATCAAAAATGCAAATTATGATATTAGAATCCCGTATTAATTCTAAAATACCAATCCGCCTTCGAACCCTTTACTAATTCCCAACCGACACCGCCGGCTATCGTGATTATTCCTTCGATACCAAGGCGTATTTCAAACCCGGCTGTTTTCAGACACTGCGTTTTATTAATATCGGTTAGAACCACTTGCTGAAAATTTGACGGAGTTTTATTATACCAAACACTTCCAATATCGAAGAATGTCACAAACGCCGGGCCGCCTATTTCTGGAGAGCCAATCACTAATTCTTCAGAACCTAAGATCATTCTATCACCATAATACGGCCGACGAATTCCTCGAAGCCGGGAGATCGAATGGAAGCTATTCGGATTGAATCCTCGCTCGAAGACTTCATCCGTCGTAAAGCCAAGATATTCCTGCGGTATTTGCGCGCCGAATTGTGCTGCTGCTTTTATTCGAGTACCAAGGTAGGTAACCGCATCTTCCTCGAGTGGCAAATGATACCCTAATCCGATATCATACCGGCTATAGGTAAGGTCAGATGATAATTTTGTATCGGCATGTTTATAACCGAACGAGAACCGGAACAAACTCGAGGAGAATAGATAGCTAAATCCAAGATCAAGACCTTTATAGGCTATAGGCACATGATTGATCGGACTAAGATTAGCAGTATCCGCAAATTCATAAAGATTTGCCGGTGTCAGGTTGCGATAATTGGCAAGCAGACTCAGCCCATGAAACGTAGTCAGCGAATTAGGTGTGGCGAATAGATCGACAATAGCTAATTCAATTTTTTGTGTGGTCTGAAAATAACTATGTCCATCGATCGAACCTTCGAACCCAAATAAATTACTATAACCCGTTTCGATAGCAACTGGTAATTGCTGATTAACATACCAAACGCCGCCACCAACTATCTGGCTTGCTACGCCATAATCACCGAAGGCCGTAATGACATGTTTTTGCATTGGGTCGAATAAACTTATCGCAAGACCATAACGCAAATCCCGGTTGCCGGTCGGGCCTTTATCGGAAGTCAGAGCAGGGGTGATCGCGAAAGGGCTTATATGAGCAAGCGAGCTATATCCACTCGGTTGTAGAGCCAAGAACGGCAATGAATCCGCCGGCCGTGTGATTAACGGGAAGTGCACCGCCCTCCAATCGGTATATTTTTCGGCAAGCGATGGTACCGGTTTACTCTCCGCTTTATGATTAGTACCAAGCCAATAGAGCGAAATATTGTTGCGGCTATCGAAGGAGGTAACGAGTATGGAATCCTTACTTGCCGACCAATCCCATGGAAATATCGCACCAGCAACATCAGTCATCTGCGATGGTAGCCCTCCCTCGGTAGAAGTAGTATAAATATTAGGGATACCGTTACGATGTGAAAGAAAAACCACTCCTTTACTTACTGGTGACCAGATTGGTGAACGGTTATTCAACGAATCGTTGGTCACATAAGTAATTTTTCCTGGCATGTCATCCTTTACATATACGATGCGTGGATCAAGGGTCTCTGCTGAAATATCTCTGTTAAGAATGGCAACATCACGCTTACCATTTTTGCGGAAGATCGAAAAAGCGATCTTGCTACCTGATGCTGAAAATCTTGGTGTATATACTTGAACATCGCCATCGTTGTAATGGGTAATCTGCTTCTGCACTGTGGGTGGATCAGTAAGCAGTACCAGATCCGAGTGATTCTTTTCAGTACGGACAGCGACGATTGAGAATGAAGGGACATGGTTGCCCATATCGAGGGGATGCGCATCTACCCACTGAGGCAATACATCCGGTTGCTCGAACCTGCCATCGTTCGTTAAGCGAGTCATCGAGCCGCTTGCGACATCGACCCGATACAGATCATGAAGCAGATCACCATTTGTACCGATCCGAAGCTTTGAAACACAAACCGACTTCCCGTCCGGATACCATGAGAGATACGGCTCGATACCGGCTTCATCGCAAACAAGTTCAGCCGTTTTAGTCGTATCGTCGGCGATAAGAAATAATCTTGCCGGGCTATCGTTCTTCCGCTTGGCAATGGCCGCAATGCGCTTGCCATCAGGTGCTATTCTCGCCGCAAGAATGATGCTTAAATCGACAGGAAGTTTTCTGGCAAAGTCTTCGGCCTCTTGTTTTTGTCCATATGCACTGGCATAATAAACGGTCAATCGTTTATGCCAAATATCGAAAATCTCATGAAGGCTTTTCTTAGTTGCTGCCTTTACAGCATCGAGAAAATTATATCTGCCGAATGAACCACGATAATGCAATATTTTGGGGATAACAGAATCACCATAGGTTGCCACCATATACCGAATCAGCGAGTGCCCGCCTTCATACATGAATGCCCCGGATAAATATTGATCGCTCGTTCCAAGATCGAGTGAGTTATTTACGGCACCGACTCGTAATAATGCATCGAGATCAGTCGTCCAGCCGTCAGGCTCCATGAATCTCGAAAGCCCTTCGTTAAACCACCGTGGGACATTTGGTGACGGATCAAAAATATTCGTCCAATCCTTCGACGCATTCGCCGTAACGATATGCGTAAACTCATGAGTGATCACCGAACGAAGCCATTTCGAATTACCGCTCGAGCGCAACCCATACGGAAGGTCATCGAGGATGCCCCGCAGCCAAATAAAAATATAGCTGTCGCTAAGGGCAAAGGCATTCTTTACTTCATCGTTATCGGAGATGATAATTTTGATCTTATTATCAAGTGGATTTTTTAGGTTGGTCGTTACCACCCGATACACTTCCTCAGCCATCGGAGCGGCCTTCATGGCAATGGTATCGAGCCCTTGATGATAGACAATAAGGAAATGGGGTGTCTCGATCTGACTCCAGGTAAGCTCAGGATGCCCAGCTCCGGTAACACTAAGTAGTGCCGCCTGAGCAAATACCTCTGCCGATAAAAACGATAATAAGATCGCCAGTACTATTTTAGTCATGGTGTTTTTTGCAGATCATAGTGTACCAACGATCTGGGTCACGAGGGTTACATCGCCGAAGGTCAAAATTCAATGCGACTCATTTTCTTCATGAGTCCGATCTGGGTTCTCACATAATACACATCAGATTCCTGCTTTTTCAGATCAACCGATAATTGATAATTACCGGTGCTCAACTGCTGGTCGGTATACGAAGAAATTACAGTGCCGAGCATATCATAGAGTTCGATCGTAACATACTGCAACCCGGCAACATCGAAATCAACCGTGAGTTCTTTCTTCCCTGCATTCATATTGATCGAATTGATATTCGGTTTTGCTGCCGTAGCGGTTTTCTTTGTCAGGTTGTAATCGGAATTGCCGGATAACTTTGTGATGAACATATCCTGCCCATTGAGCGAAGCATAAAGCGGTTCTTTGCCGAATGCAGCAGTATCGTTATAAATACCGGCATAGTAAGAATTACCGTGCTTATCTACTCCGACTCCGTGGGTAATAATGACGCCCGTTCTTCCGGCCGGTCGCATCCAACGAAGGGAACCATCGGAAGTAAAAGAAATGGCAGCTAAACTTTGTCTTCCAGAGCTTGCAATAAGCGTTGAATCGAAGCACAAGCTATCGGTAAAGGTAGCACCGATGTAAATATTTTCTTTCGGATCGATCGCCATCGCCTCACACGATTTTTGTCCTCGGCTGGATCCATCTTTTACCCACTTGAAATTTCCCTCGTTATCATACTTCGCTAAGAAAGCATTCTGGTATCCAAGAGTACTTTTCAAGAGCGACTTTCCACCATCGAACGATGCTGATGTAATGTAATTACCACAAACATAAACTGACGAACCGAAACACTTCAATGCTTTAGCGCCCATAAGACCGGTAGGCCCGCCGGCAGTCCGCATCCATTCAACCGTCCCGGATGGAGAAAATTTTGCAATGAAAATATCGACGATCCCGGCGGGATTTCGCTTCATGGTATCGATCTGGGTCATACCATGCATTCCACCAGCTAAATAGATATTTCCTTTCGAATCGACATCCAAGCCAACCCCCTCAGTCTGGCTTTGATAGTTCGAACCACCGATGGGTTTTGCCCATACACAATTTCCGGAATTATCATATTTGGCGAGGAACATCGTGAACAATCCTTTTGAAAAGGCCCCTATGCCGTTATGATCAAAGTTCGCGCTATCTCTGAAAAACCCTGCTACATAGGTGTTCCCTTTTGTATCGCAGGCAATGGCTTGTCCGTGATCGCCCCCGGTTCTTCCGCCGGCACTCTTGGCCCACACTACTTTGCCATTCGGATCGAGTTTAGCGATGACAACATCATGATCGCCAGTGAACAATAATGTATCTTTATCCATTGGCATCTTGAACGTAAACGAGCCCGTAAGAAGGATATTCCCTTTTGAATCGTACGTGATCGCATTGCCAAAATCATCCGCAGTCGACCCGAACCCGCGTGCCCATAATACCTTTCCGGTAGCTGAATATTTAGCTACGAAAATATCCCGAGCCTGAGAAAACAGGTTAATAGTATCAAAATGGGTCTGTCCGTAAAAATTACCAGTCACGACACTTGTTCCGTTAGGATCGGTAGCGATCGCCGATGCCATGGTAATGGTCGTCGAGCGCGAACTGCGCGACCAGTCGAAGGATTGAGCCGATGCACTTTCGAGGGAAAGGACTATCAGAAGCAAGGTCAGAACGTATTTCATTGCAAGTAAGGATTTAAGCAGAGCATAGGAAACAAATATCGGCCCCCTTCGCTCCCTGAAAGTGAGTTTCTGCTTTCTTATCTGAGCAGAGCGAAGAATGACCCTTGTATAAAAAAATCTTCAAAAGTATATAAATTTTCTTTGGAAATCGGGAAAAAATTTCGTATATTTGCAGTGCTATTATGAGCACCTTTCATAAACCCATTAACCGGTCAATGTTAAACAAATTTGATCTTTTGGTCACTTGAGCAATGGCACCAGGGACTGAAAATATCGGTGAAGTGCACACTCATACTATTGTATTATAAAGAGTTACATGGCCTATTATTCGATTTCTACGTTTCAGGATACAGCCCCACGTGAATCATTCGTAGTCCCGTAGCGTCTAATGAAAATGATTCGAATACTGGTTTTTTCTCTGTTGGTTTTGGCCGCCGCACGAGCTTCGGCTCAACAGCCGGTGCTCGTCATTAATATCACCGGTGAAGTCGATCCTGCGATGTCATCGTACGTCGATCGGGCAGTCACTACTGCTGAAGAATCACATTCGGTCATCTTGCTTCATATTAATACGTTCGGCGGGAGGCTCGATGTTGCCACCCATATCCGCGATGCAATACTCAATGCAAAAGTCCCGAAGACAGTAGCCTTCATTGATAAGCGCGCCATTTCTGCCGGTGCACTTATCGCTCTTTCGGCGCAAACAATTATTATGTCACCCGGCTCGACCTTTGGCGCTGCAACTCCTATCCATGAAACCGGCGAGAAAGCTTCCGAGAAAGTCGTTAGTTACATGCGCGCTGAAATGCGCTCAACGGCCGAGTTGCATCATCGCAACCCCGACGTCGCCGCTGCAATGGTGGATGAACAGTTAGGCCTTGATAGTTCGAGTGGTATCTTCTTAGCAAAAGGAAGCCTCCTGACACTTACAAACGAAAGCGCGAAGAAAGCAAAGTATATCGATAACGAAGCGACGTCAATCACCCAAGCTCTCGAAGAAGCTCAAGTAGCAAAGCCCGTTGTCACCGAAAGCGAACAAACATTTTCCGATGAGATCATTCGGTTACTCACGCTCCCACTCGTCAGCTCGATCCTGATCATGATCGGTCTTGCTGGAATATTTTATACCATCAAGACAGGTCACTTCGGCTGGATCACCACTGCAGGTGTTGTCTCGCTGATACTATTCTTTGCGGCTCAATATGTAACGCAGATCGCTCCAATGATCGCCTTGCTGCTATTCATTGCCGGTATCTTTTTATTCTTCATAGAGCTTACTCCGGTACCATCGTTCGGCATTGCTGCTATCCTTGGGGTTACCGGTATTTTTCTAGGATTATTCCTGGCGCTTGCCGGTGATCTTCGCGCACTAACTCCTGATCGGTTAAGCACCACTACCGAAACGTTAGCCATTGCCTTAGTTGGACTTATCGCAGCCATTTTTATCATCTTCAAATATGCACCAGGTTGGCCATGGATGAGAAAGTTTGTTCATAATGCCGTCTCCTCTACTAGTTCAGCGATCTCCGAAACGAGAAAAGAATTATTAGGTAAACAAGGCACGGCCATGACGCCGCTACGTCCGGCAGGAACAGCACTCATCGAGAATTCGAGAGTCGACGTTGTTACCGCCGGTGAATTCATCTTGCCTGGTACAGCAATCGAGGTTATTCAGATCGCTGCAAGCAAGATCGTCGTTAAGCCTGTATGAGTAGTAAGTCATTCGGCAAATACCTTTCATACTTACTTCTGTTCGTTGCTGCCGTCGTGACGTTCTTCCCACTGTTTTGGATGATCGTTCTTTCGCTTGCCAATAATCCGGCCGGCTCTTCCACGCTTAGCGAATTATTCTCGAAAGGATTTAGCCTCGCTAATTATTCTGATATTATCTCAGCCGATAATTACGGATTATACTTCTTCAACTCGCTCATAGTTGCCGTCATTGTTTCAATAGGCAATTGCATTCTATGTACCTATGTGGCCTATGCGTTTGCGCGAATGGAATTCCCGTTAAAGAAGACGTTATTCTTATCGGTACTATTAGTATTAATGCTTCCGGCCTACGTTGTGATGATACCGCTATATCGCGAGATCGTCGTCTTCGGCTGGATCAATACCTACTTCGCGTTAATAATCCCGTTCATCGTTGCCCCACTCGGAATATTCCTGCTTCGCCAATACATCAGCGAATTACCGAAAGAACTTGAAGAAGCGGCCATACTCGATGGAGCGTCGATCATGAGTATCATCCATAAAATAATTTTCCCGCTGACAAAGCCCGCTCTGATTGTATTATTCCTCTATCAATTTCTAAACACTTGGAATGCTTTTCTCTTTCCATTTCTCTTTACGAATACGACAAGGCTACGAACATTACCAGTAGCACTGACCTTCTTCCAAGGTCAGCAATCGATTGATATGGGCCACCTAATGGCAGGGGCAGGACTCTCAGCATTGCCGGTACTAATTTTATTTGCTGTCTTTCAACGGAAGATCATAGCAGGATTGACAGCAGGGGCAGTAAAGGGATAACTATCTGCAAAGAACTCAACTACTGATTATGACCTTTTTTCTTAATATATTCGAATACCTTCAATTAAAACAAATTTGGGAATGTGAGCTTATCAAAACAATTGAGTTTCCCACAAGAACAGTGTCTTCTGGAGTTCTTCCTGGCATATGGGTTAAGATTTCACCACCTCTTAATGGACGAAACTATGGGTATACCAATCGAGAAATAGACACTGTTCTGCTTGTTTCACATGAGAAACCTGAAGACTTTTATTCATTAAAAGATTTTCCATTTTATGTAACCTTGTATGTTCCCAGTGACATTGACAATCCTTTGAAAGAAATCCAGGTAGACCATAACATGACAGGGCACAAAGAAGTTGAAATCTATCAGACCAGGTGGTTAGCACTAATTGCATTAAATGAATTACGAAAACTTAATGGTTTTAAAGATTAGCAGAAGTTTCCTGCACAGTAAATGTTACTTTTCTCGTTCTATCACAAACCTAGAGAAATCAATTAACGACTGCTTCGCATTGCTCTCAGGCAACGAAGCAATAGCAGTCCTCGCTCTCTCGGAATACTCTTCCGCTTTTTGTTTTGCGTAGTCAATACCGCCGGTTGCCGTTACAAGACCAATGATTAATTTCCTCTCACTATCACTAACCTTCTTCGATTTTACCAGCGACCGAATTCTTCTCGCTTCCTTATCCTCGATCTTCGAAAGAGTATATAATATCGGCAGGGTCAATTTCCGATTCGATAGATCGTTGCCAACCGGTTTACCGATCAGTGCGGATTGTTCTTCATAATCAAACAGGTCGTCTCTGATCTGAAAGGCAATACCAACACATTCCCCATATTCGCGAAGCATCGCCCGCTGCTCGGCATTAGTCCCATTTTCGCCTACACTGGCGGCGCCCATCTCGGCGCATGTAGCAAAAAGCGAAGCCGTCTTATCACCGATTATTCTGAAATAGGCTGTTTCATCGGTATTAAGCTGTCGGGATTTTTGAAGCTGATACAACTCTCCTTCGCTCATTCGCTGAACGGCCGTTGAGGTAATTTCGAGTAAATGAAACTGCTTCGAAGCAATGGTAAGCAACAAGCCTTTTGCCAGCAGGTAATCGCCCATCAGCACTCCGGCTTTGTTTCGCCATAACGCTCTGATACTGGCAAACCCGCGACGGGTATCGGCTTCATCGATCACATCGTCATGAACGAGTGTGGCGGTATGCAGCAACTCGACAAGTAGTGCGGCGCGATAAGAAGTATCGGTAACACCACCACAAGCTTTTGCGGCTAATAATACGATAGCCGGCCGGACCTGCTTGCCTTTTGTACGGACAAGATATTTGCCAATTAGATTAACGATCGGCACATCGCTTATGAGCGACGTCTTCATGCGCTTGGCAAACTCACCGAGTTCGGATTGAACCGGCGAAAGAATATTCGAAAGAGAGAGCATTATTGTTCGAGAGCTTGCTGGCGCTTGCGGCGATGGCGCTGTGCGATCATCGTTGCAAATACCGACAACTCAAATAGCGACCACAACGGAATAAACAGAATAAGCTGCAACATCGGGTTACCGCCCGGAGAGAGAATGGCCGCAACGAATAGCAGCACGACAAGCGTATGACGGCGGTAATGCCGCATGAATGGCGGCGTCAGGATACCCAGACGACCAAGGAAATACGCCACTAACGGAAGCTCGAAAACAATACCCGATAAAATGATCGTCATCAAAAAGATGCTCAGGTATTTATGAATGTCTGGCATCACCTTAATGAACGACGAGCCGAAATCCGAAGCAAACTCAAGCGTCATCGGCAGCAGGACATAGTATGAGAACACCATGCCGACAAGAAAACTAAAAACCGTAAAGAACGTGATCGTCTTTACATATTTCTTCTCCTTATCAAATAACCCGGGCTCGACGAATTTCCAGATCTGGACGATCGTGTACGGAGTCGAGAGAATAATACCGCCCCAGATAATGATCTGCATGTACAGATCTAACTGTCCGTATATCTCAGTCGTGATGAACTGAAATTTCGGAGCATACTTTAATGCCGGCGAAAGAATAACGACATCGAGTATCCAGTCACTAAAGATGGCACAAATGATCATCCCGACCACAATGCCTATAACTGCGCGAACAACGATCCAGCGCAACTCCTCAAGATGTTCCCAAACGGACATCTCGGCATCGAGGCGGGTATGCTGCTGCTCGTTAGCCACTAATTAAATTAAAAATGAGGTGTGGATTAAAAGAGGCCTTGATATAATGGGAAACGTGAGGTTAAGGCCTTCACTTCATTTTTAACGGCTGAGATCTCGCCAGCATCTTCGCTTTTAATAATGACCCGGTCGATCAGATCAGCAATGGCATCCATCTCCACTTCCTTCATCCCGCGACTGGTAACGGCCGATGTGCCGATTCGAATACCGCTCGTGACGAGAGCCGGTTTATCGTCATAGGGTACTGCATTTTTATTTACAGTGATCGCTGCTTTATCGAGAGCTTCCTCAGCGGCTTTGCCGGTAATATTCTTCGCGCGAAGATCAACAAGCATTAAATGATTATCGGTACCACCAGAGATGATATAATATCCTTTTGAGACTAAAGCGGCAGCGAGAGCTCTGGCATTCTTAATGACTTGTGCTCCGTACGTTGTAAAGCTGTCCTCTAATGCTTCACCAAATGCAATAGCCTTTGCGGCGATAACATGCATTAACGGACCGCCTTGAATACCTGGCATCACCGTCGAATCGATCAGCTCCGATACCATTCTGGTACGTCCGCTTTTCGGAGCAACATTGCCCCAGGTATTCTCGAAATCTTTTCCGAGCAGGATCATCCCACCACGTGGGCCGCGAAGGGTTTTGTGAGTTGTTGAAGTTACAACATGGCAATGTGGCAACGGGCTTGTTAAATGCCCTTTTGCAATAAGGCCGGCCGGATGTGCCATATCGCACATCAACCACGCACCGACAGAATCGGCGATCTTACGGAATCGCTTAAAATCAATATCGCGAGAATACGCACTCGCGCCTACGGTAATCATCTTTGGCTTATGAGCCTTTGCCTGGGCTTCGACATCATCATAGTCGATATACCCTGTCTCTTTCGAGACACCGTATGGTACAAACTTATAAAGCTGTCCGGAAAAATTCGCCGGATGCCCGTGTGTAAGATGACCGCCATGAGCAAGGTTCATTCCAAGAACCGTATCGCCAGGCTTTAAGAAGGTGAAGTAGACCGCCATGTTCGCCTGTGAACCGGAATGCGGCTGGACGTTCGCATATTCAGCGCCATATAATTTCTTTACCCGATCGCGAGCGATGTTTTCAACGACATCAACGAACTCACAGCCACCGTAATATCGCTTTCCAGGATAACCTTCAGCGTATTTGTTTGTCAGCACACTTCCCTGTGCGGCAAGCACTTGTGCCGATACAAAATTTTCACTGGCAATGAGTTCAAGCCCGTCGCGCTGACGGCCAATCTCACTGGTAATTGCCTGGGCTACTTCGTTGTCTTGGATCGAGAGATTCATTAGTAGGTAATCTAAATACTCAACACTCTATTTTCTTTACTCGGTCTTCGTGCCTACCGCCCTCAAAAGCAGTCGAGAAAAAGACATCGATTATCTTGGTAGCTTCGTCCCAACTCACCAGACGTTCACCAAGGGCAAGCACATTCGCATCGTTATGTTCGCGTGAGAGCTTTGCCATTTCGGTTGTAACCGCATCGACAGCGCGTACCCCCTTGTGTCGATTAGCCGTGATCGAAATTCCGATACCGCTACCGCAAATGAATACACCACGCTCGGCTTCTCCGCTGGTTATCGCTGCCGCTGCTTTATGCCCAAAGTCAGGATAATCACTTCGTTCGGTCGAATATGTACCAAAGTCTATCGTTTCAAATCCTTTCGATTCGAGATAAGCTTTTGCCTTTTCTTTATAGGCAAACCCGGCATGATCGCTCGCTAATGCTACTTTCATAAAAGTATATATCAGATGCTATTCGTCGTCTTGACGTTTAAGCGGCACAAACCATTTTTCTGAAACGGTCACCGTCGCTCCGATCTTGATGAACAAGTCTTTCGGTGCAATATTCGCATCACTTGGGGTGCGAATACCAAGCTCTGTCGAAAGATCGATCATCGAGCCGCTGGCAAAAGGAAATCCTAAGCCAATCGAAGCCGACATCTCATTTACAGTCACTCCTGCACTCGGATGATACGGAAGCTGCGCATACGCAAGTCCAAAGCGTAAACCGGCTCGCTCCCAAAAGGTCGTGTTGCGGGCGTCTTCGCCGATCAATGCAAGGCGCTCGAGCCCAAACGAAAAGCGATTAAAGGTACCGAGCTGCGGATCGCCTGGTGCATCTTTCGTCTTAGCAAACACAAACGAATTCGAAAAATCCTGGCCGACAAGATCGGCTTCGAGCCGATAGCGATCGCCGAAGCGACCGGCAATGCCGATACTTATTTGCGAAGGATAA
>DASTAO010000163.1:0-2974 GCA_035712525.1 Kapaibacterium sp. (SeqCode) | reverse complement strand
ATGACATCCCCTACCCCTACGTTTGCAACCGTTCAAAACCAATTAGCTTATTCATGACCACCAATATCCCAGTCAAGCGCTACGACCTTAAAGATTTTTTTCGTACTCCTGAAAAATCCGGCTATCAGATCTCTCCCGATGGTAACTGGATCTCTTACTTAGCACCGTACGAACGCCGCAAGAATATTTTCGTCGAGCCGCGCACTGGTGGCGGCGAGGCTAAGCGCATCACCAGCGAAACGGCGCGTGATATGGCAGGATATTTCTGGAAGCATAACGACCGTATCATCTATGTAAAAGATTTTGCCGGCGATGAGAATTTTCATTTGATATCGGTCAGCGTTGACGGCTCGGATGTAAAAGATCTTACGCCGTTCGATGCCGTCACCGTGAACATCATCGACGATCTCGAAGAGCATCCTTCGGAGATGATCATCTCGATGAATCATCGCAATAAGGAAATTTTCGATGTTTACCGGATCAACGTCATCACCGGTGAGATGACGATGATCGCCGAGAATCCCGGCAACATCACCTCGTGGGTTACCGATCACGATGGCAAGCTCCGTATTGCTCGCGCCACCGATGGAGTGAATTCCTCGCTGCTCTATCGCGAGACTGAAGAGGGAGAATTTCAGTCTGTTATCACCACGAATTTCCGCGAAGCCATTTCGCCGATCTTCTTCATGTTCGATAATACTAACTTGTATTGCTCGAGCAACATCGGCCGCGATAAAGAAGCGATCGTGCTGATCGATCCGGCGACGGGCCATGAGAAGAAAATGATCTTCGAGCATCCGGAAGTCGATGTCGAAGGCTTGCACTACTCGCGCAAACGAAAGGTCATCACCTACGCCAGCTACACGACCTGGAAAGGCGAACGGCATTTCTTCGATCACGAAACGGAAAAGATCTTTGCTCGTCTTGGTGAATTGCTGCCGAATTATGAAACGGTGATCGTCAGTCATAATAAAGAGGAAGATATTCTTATCGTGCGCACCTATAGCGATCGTTCGCTTGGTGCATACTTCATGTATGAAAAGAAAACCGATGCGCTGACGAAGCTTGCCGAAGTCAGCCCATGGCTTGACGAGAACGATCTCTGCGAACGCAAGCCGATTACTTACACCTCGCGCGATGGACTTACCATCCATGGTTATCTCACACTTCCGAAGGGCAAAGATCCGAAAGATCTTCCGGTCGTTGTTAATCCTCACGGCGGGCCGTGGCATCGCGATGTCTGGGCGTATAATCCCGAAGTACAGTTTCTTGCGAATCGCGGCTATGCGGTGTTCCAGATGAATTTCCGCGGCTCTGTCGGATACGGCCGAAAGTTTTGGGAAGCATCGTTCAAGCAATGGGGCAAGACCATGCAGGACGATGTCAGCGATGGCGTTCGTTGGCTGATCGAACAAGGCATTGCCGATCCGAAACGCGTCGCCATTTACGGCGGCAGCTACGGCGGCTATTGCACACTTGCCGGCATGACCTTCACGCCCGATCTCTATGCCTGCGGTATCGATTACGTCGGCGTCTCGAATCTCTTTACCTTCATGACGACCATTCCTCCGTATTGGAAGCCGCTGCTCGAGATGATGTACGAGATGGTCGGCGATCCGGAGAAGGATAAAGAATTATTGTATTCGGCATCACCGGTATTCCATGTCGATCAGATCAAATCACCGCTCTTTGTCATTCAGGGTGCGAAAGATCCGCGCGTCAATATTAACGAATCCAACCAAATAGTAGAAGCGCTAAAAAAGCGCGGCATCGATGTCCCCTACATGGTAAAAGAAAACGAAGGCCACGGCTTCCATAATGAAGAGAACCGATTTGAAGTGTACGAAGCGATGGAGATGTTTTTGGAGAAGCATCTTGTCTGAACCTGGATTTGGGGGGATTTTTGGATTTACGGGATAACTGCGGTGTCATTCTGAGCCGTAGGCGAAGAATCCCCTAAGGTTTTCGCGGCTCGATCAGAGTTATTTCAGCAAGGCCGATGAGCCGAAGCGAAAGGAAAGAATATGACAAAGAAATTGCTTCCGATACCGACATTTAAGACTGAGGACGAAGAATTCGAATTCTGGTCCACTCACGATACGACCGATTATTTTGATTGGTCTGAAGCTACTCCTTTATCTTTCCCCAATCTGAAAACCACAGAGAATATCGATCTGAGATTGAAAGAGTTAATGGTCATGCGCGATATCGAGCGCTTGGCAAAAGAGAAGCATACCTCGAAAAGAAACCTAATCCTTCAATACCTTAGCGAAGCGATCAACCGCGAGACGCATCAAATCGGCTTGTAATTATTCTTTTCACGGCTGCTTCATTGTCATTCCGACCGAATGGGAGGAATCTGTGAGCGCTCTGCTCTCTAATAGCTTCACTGTTTATAAACGATCGAGGCCTTACAGATTCCTCGCCTACGGCTCGGAATGACAATAAGATAATTATCCCGTAAATCCTAAAATCCCCCTAAATCCAGGTTCAGACGTTTTTCGGTTCGGCCGGATGGTGCTGTTCCTCCTTGCCAGCGCAGCCGAGGAAACAAAGACAGAGTGCCGTGATAATGATCTTATTCATCGAAACGGTGGTAGGCTGAACAACCATCGGGAGGAGGCATTCAATCCTTAGGCTCGCAAAGCACTACGATTCAAGCTTAAACTGATTAGCCCTCCTTTTCAAGGAGGGTTGGGTGGTTGATTCGTAACTTTACCCCATGCTCGAAGCATTCAACAATCGGAAAAATCTGAAGGGCTTGCGACGATCGTTGCGTAATTCCCCTACCCGTGCCGAGAGCGAGATGTGGCATGGCCTTCGAAGCAATCGAGCGGGCGGATATAAATTTCGTCGGCAGCATAGCCTTGGTTCATTTATTGCTGATTTTTATTGCCCGTCAGTAAAGTTAGTTGTTGAGATAGATGGTGCTACACACGATGATCCTCAAATTAAACAACGTGATATAAAGCGT
>DASTAO010000162.1:0-5231 GCA_035712525.1 Kapaibacterium sp. (SeqCode) | reverse complement strand
GCTCGATACTTCCTCGACTGAATAAACGGATCGTTACCTATGGTATCGAATTTGCGCAGGCAAAGTATCAGGCAAGGAACATCGAGTTTAGTAATCTTTCGAGTATTGCTGATATTTATAGAACCGGTGAGCGCATCGGTTCACTTTCGCTTGGTATTCCGGGCAGGCATAACATTGCCAATGCCCTTGCAGCGATTGCAACAGCAGAAAGTTTAGCGATCGATGTCGAGATCAGTACAAAGGCGTTAGCAAGTTTTCGTGGTGCTGAACGGCGCTCACAGGTGATCGGCGAAATAAATGGTATTCTTGTCATGGATGATTATGCTCATCATCCGACGGAAGTCGAAGCAACCTTGAAGGCACTTAGATCGGGTTACCCGAATAGACGAATTCTCGCTGCTTTTCAGCCGCATACGTTTACGCGAACGAGAGATTTTGCTGATGCTTTCGGGGCTGCCTTTGCCGAGTATGCCGATGGCTTATATCTTGCTGAGATCTATCCTGCACGGGAAAAACCCATAGAAGGCATCACGAGTAAACTCATCCTCGATGCGGCAACATCCAATGGATTGAAGAAAGCTGTTCTGCTGACGGCTATTGACGAATTGCCGGGTTTTATTTTACGTGACGCAAAAGCTGGGGATATTGTTGTCACCCTTGGCGCCGGTTCGATCACCGAACAAGCACCTATTATTTTACAAGTGTTAAAAGCATCAGCATCCGAGAAAACCCCCTCTAAGCGAACTCGGAGCATGGAAAAAGTGTAATGGCAAAAATTGATAAGAAATATATAACCATCGGCTTCGACGCCTCCCGCGAACCGCTTGATGAATTATTCTGGTGTGAAGCTACCAGCGAAGGCGATTGGACGAACATTACGACTTGCGATCGGCTCCGTTCGCGCCGCGAGATCGTCGAGCGCATCGGCGAATTGAACTCGGCTATTGTCGCCGTAGATTTTCCGCTGAGCTTTCCTAAAGGATTCATCGAGTACTTGGGAGAAAAGAAGATTGCAACAACTCATGCTGAACTTTCTAAGAGGATTCGTGCCGATCTGAAAAAGAATACCGATGATGGTGTCAGAGCTTGGATAGAATATATCGGTAGCTATCGCGAATCGAACACCGAACCATTCGAAGGCACTGTTGCGCGATTCGCGCATCCAGGTGCAAAGCCCGAGATCAGAAAACGCCCCGAGCCACCGGCTCATGAAAAGCGAACACTGATCGAGCGCTTCCGCCGTATCGATAGAATTTTACGCAGACCGTTCCCCGATGCTGTTGCCAGTACACTTGGAGTACAGTATAATCGCCTTACTCGCCGTTATGAGTTTGTCTCGGCAAATGCGAGAGGCCGTTCGGCACTGATCGGTATCTCGCTTCTTGAGCAGGTTCGTGAGGCTAAGCCAGATGTTGCGATCTGGCCGTTCGAATCGCCGAAATCAGTTACGATCGTCGAAGCGTTCCCGAAGATGTTCGATCGTCAGTTTAAAAACGACGACGAGCTAAAGAAATTTTTTGATCACGAAGAAGACAATGCTTTATATGTCTCTCGTGAAGTTCGTGAGCAAGTTTATGCTCATTCAAAAGCAAAAGAGACGCTCTTCACGCTGCTTGGTATTCTTGCTGCCGAGAAGCGCGAGAATAAAATGATGCGCCCTCTTCGAGATTATCGCGAAGCATTTTATGCTAATGACGAAGTAAGGCTTGAAGGCTGGGCCTATGGCATCGGTTTCAAAGAGCTGCAAGCAAAACCAGTATCTGCAGCTAAGATTGAAGCATCAGAAGTGCCATCAGAGCAGACATCAGAAGAAGCACCGGTCGATCCGGTTTCCGGGGCAACAGTCGAAACGGAAGTTATTGCCGAAGCCAGCGTTACTGCATAATTGATGATCGCCGATCTTGCCAAGAATATTCAAGGCTCTATTCGTGAGAATGTAGCCCTTGCTCCATTTACTACCTTTAGAATTGGCGGCAATGCCCGCTACTACGCCGAGCCTGCATCGGTAGAAGATGTAATTGCCATTCAACAGTTTGTAACCGAGAACAATATTCCTTTTCTCATTCTCGGTAATGGCTCGAACGTGCTTATTAGTGACGACGGCTGGAGCGGCCTTGTCATGAATCTTGAGACGGGCTTCAATAAACTTTCAGTAGCTCAGAATATTATTACTGCCGAAGCCGGTGTGCGAATGGCAGCCTTTGTCGATTTTTCGATTCGTCATGATCTGCAAGGTGTTGAGATGCTTGCCGGAGTACCGGCAACGATCGGCGGAGCAGTAAGAATGAATGCCGGATGTTATGGCGGCGAGACGAGTGATCATATCCTTGATGTCGGCATCGTCCGTGACGGAGCTTTTGTAAGCTTATCGAAAGCCGAGTGCGATTTTAGTTATCGCCATAGCGGCTTTGCTAAAACAGATGTTGTGCTCTCGGCTCGTTTCTCGCTAGGAATAGGTGTTGCCAGCGAGTTGCAGGATATTAAGCGTAAGCATCTGCTTCATCGTAATGAAGTGCAGCCGGTGAATTTGCCGAATTGTGGTTCGGTCTTCAAGAATCCTCGTCCCCGCTTTAGTGCTGAGCTTATCGAAGCTGCCGGTTTAAAAGGCACGCATTTCGGTGGTGCACAGATCAGCCTTAAGCATGCAAATTTTATTGTGAATATAAATGCTGCCAGTGCAATGGATGTCATTGCGTTAATGAATCTGGCAAGAAAGAAAGTGTTTGAGCAAACGGGCATCGTACTTGAGCCTGAAGTGCAGTTAGTCGGGTTTGCAACGAATCCGATAGAGCCATTACAGTAGTGTCATTGCGCTTGCAATGACGTGTCCTCACTGAATCTCATTCTTCATCGAACACCTTTTCGGCGGATGCCTTACTTCAACGAAGCAAAGTGCAACTGCATATCAGAAAACGTGGCGACGAACCGAAGGGACAAGTCCCAAGCGGTTATGCGCCCATTCATTCGGCTAAGCCGCTTGATGAGTTCGACGACGAACCCATCATGGCGGAGCCTGAAGAAGCTTCGACCTGGAAGACATCTCGCCGCGTGCCGATCATGCTGTTTGCTGCGGCAGTGCTGGTGCTCTTCGGTATTATTTTCTTTGCCAGAGAATTCCAATCCGAGGAGCCGCTCGAGCGCGTGGTTGTCGAGGGTAATCGTGAATTGCAATCGAAGGAAGTGCTTTCGATCGCTGCGATCGATCGCAATAGCAAATTTTATGAGCTCGATCTGCGCTCGATCGAACAGCGAATTGCCAAGCATGGGCTAGTTCGTCGCGTATCGATCCGCCGTGAGATGCATCCGAATACGATCGTCATCCATGTCGATGAGCGCTTGCCACTGGCAATGATCCGTTCGTCGAATGGGGAGCCGATCTTAGTCGATAATGACCTTCGGTTTTTCCTGCCGAAAAAACTTTCCGGGTTGATCGATCCGAATAAGCTATTAGCAGTGCCAGTACTAACGGGCATTACGGAAAAAGATACTGTTGCGATCTTAGAAATGTCGAAGATCGTCCGTACCATTGAGACGACCGGTGATAGTTCGTTGCGTGAAGCAATGGGTGAGCTACGCCGCACGCCGACGGGTGCATATGTGATCTATACTTCGGCAACGCAGACACCGATCTTCATCGGTTCACCGACCGATGTGAAGTATTCGACGACGCTCGAGCGCGATGCTAACAAAGCGACTCAGCACACACAGCAATCGCTATTCGATCATCAGATACAGTTGCTGGCTTCGCTCTGGAAAGAAAAGCTTCGCACGGAGATCTGGTCGCGGTCGGCATTATATGTCGATGCGCGATTCGGCGGGCAGGTCGTCGTGCACCACAAAAATTTTACAGCCAGATCAGCCAGTCTGCCAAAACTTGATTCGACTGTCGCCCACACCAGCGATAGTGCGAAAGGGATGTACCATATCACGGCAAATACGATACGATAATGACCGACTACAACGAATATTACCAAAATGCGAGATCATCATCGATGTCTTCGGCACCGATGATCGGCACACCGGCCGGGCTCGAACCAAGCCGCGTGATCGTAGGGCTTGACATCGGCACTACGAAAGTCTGCGCCATCGTTGCGGCGATCTCACTGGCAGAACCGCATTCCATGACGATCCTTGGCGTCGGCTCCGTACCGGCCGATGGGCTTTCGCGTGGTGTGGTGACGAACATCGAGAAGACGGTGAAGTCGATCGAGCGCGCTGTTGCCGAAGCTGAAGCACAATCGGGTGTGAAGATTCGCGAGGTGGTTGTCGGTATAGCCGGCGATCATATTCAGTCATTCCAATCGCGCGGTGTGGTGACGATCTCGAATCCGGATCGTCAGATTCGTCACGAGGATATTGGTCGCTTGCTTGAGGATGTTCGCCGTATTCATTTGCCGAGCGATCGTAAGATATTGCATGTCATTGCACAAGAATTTATTGTCGATGGGCAGGATGGCTTTTATGAAGAGCCGGTTGGCGTATCGGGCGTAAGACTCGAAGCAACGGTTCATGTTATTAACGGACTCGTTACTGCTGTACAAAATATTTATAACTGTGTCGAGCGTGCGGGACTTCGAGTACATGACATTGTTCTCGAACCATTAGCTTCAGGTTATTCAGTTCTTGATGAAAAAGAAAAAGAGGCTGGTGTAGCGCTCGTCGATATCGGTGGCGGTACGACTGACATTGCTGTCTTTGAAGAAAAGACAATTCGCCATACAGCAGTCGTTGGCATTGCCGGTTCAAGAGTTACAGATGATATTCGTAAAGGTTTGCAGATCCTTGGCGATCAGGCTGAGCGCCTCAAGCGTGAATATGGATGTGCTGTCGTATCGCACATTGTTCGCGATGAGATCATTCAACTCCCAGGACTTGCCGGTCGTAAGCCGCGCCAGATACCACGTTCGCTCCTTGCTCGCATCATTCAGCCGCGTATGGAAGAAATTCTTGAGTTCGCTTATAATGAGATCAAGCGTTCGGGCTTTGCTCGCAATCTTGGCGCCGGTGTCGTGCTAACCGGTGGCGGCTCGATGATCAATAGCACTCGTGAACTTGCCGAAGCGATCTTCGATATGGATGTGAAGATCGGCATGCCGATGAGCTTTGGTGCAGGTCTTGTAAAAGAGATCGAATCGCCGGTCTATGCAACGGCAGTAGGTTTAGTGCTCTATGCATTTAAGAATAATTCTCCAAGCTCGCTGACCTCGTTCATCGAAGAAGAACAGCCACAG
>DASTAO010000161.1:0-3947 GCA_035712525.1 Kapaibacterium sp. (SeqCode) | reverse complement strand
ACTTTTGAGCCGGTCGCCGCCGATCAGGGGAAATGGAAAGCGATAGCAGAGAAAAAGAATTTTCCTGCGTGACGGTGAGATCGTAGATTGATTACCGCGTTCTACGGTAGGTACTCTAACTGCTTGCACTATTGATCCTTTCGTTAGTTGTCACCAAACCCTCTATCTATTTGTACCTTGATCCTCTGTAAGAAAAGGGGCAAGTTTTTATGACTTCAGGCTGGTGCGCCGTAAGAAAAATAGTATCAAGTAGTCGGTCTGAGTCGCGGTTAGTTTTGGTAATCGTATGATAATCCATAACTTAGTCTACGTTGGCATTAAGAGCACAACACAACCAAGTCATACAAATATACTAAAAAAAATCATGGTGGCAATAGTTTCAAGAATTTTGTCGCATTTGGGTATTTTTAATTAATGCGACAAGGAGCCCTTTGATATACCAGAATGAACTTTATTATTTATTCACAAATTATACACAAATCAAATATTTATGATATTTTAATTTTGATTTTAAGCAAATATTTCGTATATTTGCATCATAAAAATAATGCATAACGAGCCGGATTTATCCGGCTCGTTACCTATAGAAAAAAACGGCGGGGTGTACACCGGTTCGGATGATTTTTAAGGACTTATAAAGGGCTCGTATGGAGGAACCGCTCGGCATCGATGGCAGCCATGCAGCCTGAACCGGCAGCAGTCACTGCCTGACGATACACATGGTCCTGGCAATCTCCACAGGCAAAGACACCCGGAATGTTGGTGTAGCTCGTTTTGCCCTTTGTTATAAGGTACCCAGTCTCATCCATATCGAGGATACCCTTGAATAACGAAGTATTTGGTTCGTGGCCAATCGCTACGAAAATACCATCGGTTGCCGTTTCGTAGGAGTCGCCTGTTTTTGTGTTGCGGATCTTTGCCCCTTTAACTAAGCGACGGCCAAGTTCATCGGTTGTACCGAGCACTTCGGTGATCTCGCTATTAAGCATCCATCTGATTTTGTCGTTACTCTGAGCACGTTCGAGCATGATCTGCGATGCGCGAAATTCTTCGCGGCGATGAACGATCGTTACACTCGAGCAGAAGCGGGTAAGATACGTTGCTTCTTCCATTGCCGTATCACCGCCGCCAACAACAAGTACATCCTGATTGCGAAAGAAGAAGCCATCGCAGGTTGCACAAGCACTCACACCGAAGCCCATGAAATATTTTTCCGATTCAAGATCAAGTAACTTAGCTCGAGCGCCGGTTGCTACGATCAAGGTCTCGGTTTCAAACATTGTATCGCCAAGCCAAATTTTGAACGGACGATGAGAAAGATCGACTTTCGTTACAGTCTCGAAGCGGCAATCGGCCCCAAAGCGTTGAGCCTGCTTACGGAAAATGTTCATCATTTCAGGCCCCTGAATGCCATGTTCGAAACCCGGATAGTTTTCAACTTCGGTTGTGATCGTAAGCTGGCCGCCCGGTTGATCACCTTCGAAGACCAGCGGTTTTAGATTAGCGCGTGCTGAATAAAGTGCTGCCGTTAATCCGGCGGGCCCTGAGCCAACTACAATTACTTTTTCCATTCCTGTTTTAGTTACGGGCGATCATTGAATTCCTAGGATCGCTTTGATATTTCTTTTTAATCCAGCTAATTTTGTTCGCTTGACTGGCGAATGGGTAAAACGCTTTGAAAACTCTTCTTGCTCCATGGAAAGAATAGAATTCATCAAAAGCGAAAGATTTTCTTTCCTCGGTGCGAAGGCGGCTAAAGGTGTTTCCTGCTCGAAACGGTTCCATGGACATACATCCTGGCAGATATCACAACCGTACACCCATCCTTCCATCTTGGCTGCAAGTTCTGCCGGAATGGGGTTATCTGCTTTGAGCTCGATCGTCAAATACGGAATGCACCTTGTTGCATCGAGTTGATACGGAGCTGTAATAGCATCGGTCGGGCAAGCTTCGATACACCTATTACAAGTACCGCAAAGATCATTCGCTTTCGTATCTGGCTCCAGATCAAGTGACACAATAATTTCACCAAGAAATACCCAGGAGCCATACTCGCGCGTTATGACATTTGTATGTTTACCAATCCAGCCAATGCCCGCTCGCTCAGCAATTTCTTTTTCGAGTACCGGACCAGTATCGACATAATACCGACCTTCGGTTTGCGGAGCAAGTTGCTTTATCTTTTGGAGTAGTGATTCGAGCATCTCGCTCATCACTTCATGGTAATCCTCGCCCCAAGCATATCGGGAAATTTTGAAGCTATCGCTCTTCGGAGTTTCTTGCGGAGTATAATAATTCAGAGCGACGGAAAGAATGCTTTTAGCCGATGGAAGAATATTTTTTACATCACGGCGTTTTTCCGAACCACGCTCGAGATACTTCATCATTCCATGAGAACCTTGAGCAACCCAGGCATCAAAGCGATCGGCAGCTTCAGTAAACGGTTCGGCTGAAGTAATACCGACAGCTGAAAAGCCGACATCTAATGCCGCTTGTTTGATCGCCAGGGATAATTCCTTTGGGGTCACACCGGATGCAACCCGCTGAGAGTCTATTTCACTCCTAAAGCCGGATGATGAAGCCATTGCCAAGCTGTGGATACTTCATCTTCGATATCGATCGGTACACCATGAAGGATGCCACCACGCTCCTCATAATAGAATGGAATGCCGGCGCGCTTGCATTGCGCGGAAAGATCGCGCATGGAGGAAAGAAAGGGCATTACATCACTGGCCGAACAGATAGAATAAATTTTCAGACCATGATCGTATGCATTCTGAATGATGGCCTCCGAAAATTTTTCGTTAGTAAAGCTCGAGAATAAGATGGCACCTTTTACAATATTCGGATGACGGAATGCAAAGCCGATCGCCGTCGAGCCACCTTGGGAATAGCCTAGCAAATAGATCTTCGAATCGTCAATGTTTTCAGTATGCTTGGCACTATCGATCACCGCTAAGATTAATGAATCTGAGTACTGAGTATCCGGTGGCCAACTATGGCATATTGGTGAATATTTGATCGGACCCGGTGGAAACGCCATCACCCCATTTACCTCATTCGGTATTGAGAGAAAATGTGACGCAAATTCTTCGTGGCTTCCATTACCTCCGTGCAGAGCGATGATCAATGGCAGCTTTTCATGCTTCGAGGCGTTTGCTGGTTCCAAAAAAACTGCTTCTTGTGGTTTCCATAGTTTTTGCCTCTGAGCTTGCCGGACTTCCCAAACAGTTACCACAGAATCAAACCATGATTTTCCGACACCATTGAGCAAGACTTCATCAAATTTTACGAGGGCATCGTTACGATATCCCGAATCCAAGGCAAGCAACACATCGCGGCGAGCATCGGCATATCTATCAAGTCTGACCTCTGCTCTTGCTCGGGAAAGATAGGAAGCGGCATAATACCATTTGCGTTCAGGGGTCGGCAGTGACTCACTCAATTCCAAAACCGTATCAATGACCGAACAGATCGTGGAATAATTTCTAAGCTCTTGTTGCCAATTTAAGTTATCCCAGACGACGAATAGCTCGCGCCGCGCTGAGTCAGCTTTTGAAAGATTAGTTGTACTAGAGCAACCCCAGTACAGCAAACATAATATCGCAGCAAGGTAAAAACGCATCAATGGTACCAATTGTCAGGACAAAAGCAATTCAAGGCAAATATTGTGGGGAGATATTCGCGTTCTATAACACAAAAAGAAACAGGAAGTTACAGTTTTTACGAAAAATATTGAAGGCAATATATTCTTATATTATTACAGTATTAAATCCACGGCCGGTGGATTCGACCTTCACCACTGTCGCCTCAGGATCGTGCTCGAGGAATAGCATCCATTGTTCTTCATAGGCACGTGGAATATAGCGTTTTTTTTCTTCTATCGTGGTTAATGGGAAATTATCATACCCCATACCCCAGGCAATGTTAATATGGGCTCTAGTCGG
>DASTAO010000160.1:0-9243 GCA_035712525.1 Kapaibacterium sp. (SeqCode) | reverse complement strand
GCTTATCGAATCAGATCCACAACTCAGAAAAAAAGAACACTCGGCAACCCGGCAGGAATTGCTACGGCTTTATCAGCAGAAGGAAAGTTTTTTGGAGGTAGGGTAATCAAAATGTAAAAACTTTTTTAGGGGTCTAGTTTTATGAAATTAGCTCGTCGCCCTGACGAGAAAATAATTGTGTATAGTCCTGAATGACAGTTACTTACATCGATCACGTTTGAATGTGAGGTTTCGCGAATAACTTCACGACCAATTGCATCAATAATAGTATAACTCCCATCTTCCGGTATTCCAGAGGTATATAGGTGTGATCGAACCGGATTAGGAAAGATGATAACATGATCTACATCGGCAATTCTTTGTACACCACTTCCTGCTATCGATGAGCCTATGAATCGGACTCCGCCGAGGAGTGTGTCTTCATTCATGATCCAAAGGCTGTCATCGTCAATGCCAGCCGCCTGAGGGCTATAGCAGATCGTAAAACTCATGCTGTCGTTATTGAGCATGGTGTAGGGCAGTGGAGAACTCGCGTCGATAGAAAAGTGAGTTTCTTTATGCGGTGAACCACCGGTGGGAGTGAATATTCCGTCAATGCGAAAATTAGTAACAGTAATATTGCCTCCGCTGGCATTATGAATGTGATACTCTTTACAAATGGTCGTTCCAACAAGCACTGAATCGAAATCCGACTCTTCGGGATAGGGTGTGATCGGCAAGTCAGGAAGGGGCAAATGGTACCCACCCATTATTCGGACCATTACGGTGTCCGTATTGTCTGAAACAGTAAGAAAAGCGGAATCGAGTCCGACGTGTGCATCCCATGCTACAAAAAATGAGGTTGCAAATAATCTTACAGTCTGCATCTGAAACGGGGTATTCAGGGGAAGAGATGCGATGGAGTCATTAGTAACCCACCGCAAAATCCGAAATGTAGATGGTCCATTTAATTGCACCGTGACTATAGGTGCCTGTTGGATTGAATCGGGGACATCTACATAATACCAAATGCTATCAGATCCGGGGGGCTCAGCATAAATTGAACTACCATACATTCCCCGTAATGAATCATACCATATTCTCTCGCGAGGCTCCGTTTTTAGTTTGAAATCCTGTGCTTGAAGAGAGGCCGAGCTACACGCTAGCAACAGCATGCCGATTACAATTTGAACTTTCAATTGTTTCATAAAGGTCGCGGTACAAATTTTTAGTTGGGACGCCATACGAACGGGCTGAATTTTCCATCCGTTCCTTGAATTGATATTCAGTAGCCTCATCAGGGAGCCGAAAACCTCCATCCGGTGTTTTCCCCTGCCCAAAAGCCGGAGTGGCGAAATTGGCAGACGCGCCAGACTTAGGATCTGGTATAGAGATATGTGCAGGTTCAAGTCCTGTCTCCGGCACTTTTTGAAGATTCGAAGATTAGAAGTCAGAAGATTCGAAGTGTAAGATTATCGCCCGAAATAATTATAATATAATACGTTAGTGGAAGCTACAATTCATAACAAATCCCAGGTATTGCGCGAACTCGAGATTAGGGTCCCCGAAGAGGAGATCCAGAAGGCGTTTACCGAAGCCTATCAGGCCATTCGCCCGAAGATGGCACTTCCGGGATTTCGCTCCGGCAAAGCACCGTTATCGGTGATCAAGAAAATGCACGGCGATGCCATCGAAGGCGATACGCTCGAACGCATTGCGCAAGAAAAATTTAAGACAGTCGTCGAAGAGCAAAAGCTCGAACCGATCGGCACTCCGGTCATGACCGATCTGCATCGCCATCATGGCGAAGGCGCGCACTTCAGAATTTCGTATGAAGTAAAGCCTGATATCACGCTCAATAATTACGAAGGTACTGAAGTCGAACAGCCGATCTTCACGGTAACCGATGAAGACGTCAACGAGCGTATTCACTATTTGCAGTTTAATTATTCGACAAAAGAAGCAACTCAACATATTGCCGATACTGAGACGATCGTCTCCTTAAGTTTTGTCGATCCGGCAAGTGGTGGTAATAAAGAATCGACGACCGTTTATTTGCACGATCCGCAGATCGTTGCCGAACTTCGCGATGCCATCCTTGGCAAGAATGTCGGTGATGCATTCGAGGTCGATCTTCCGTTGAGTGGCGAACCTGGTGCCGAGAAGCGCCCGGTATCGGTTACGATCGACGCTGCAGAGAAAGTTACGCTGCCGGTGATCGATGAAGAATTTTGCAAAAAGATCAGCCGCGATAAAGCAGCAACCGAGCTTGAAGTTCGGATGATGATCCGTGAAGAGCTCGAGCTGCAAGCTAAACGCAAGAGCGAAGAAGCTGTTGAAGGCAACATGGTTCAGGCGTTGCTTTCGAAGCATGAGTTTGATGTCCCGAATACATACACCTATGCCATCATCGATTCGATGATCGCAGAGTTAAAAGAAGAAAATAAGCGCAAAGGGTACCCGGAAGATTACGGTATCAACGTCGAAGAATATCGCAAACTCGCCTGGAGCAATGCCGAGCTTCGCGCCAAGTGGCTCCTGCTTCGCGATAAGTTAGTAACCGCAATGGATATCGACGCCACCGAAGAAGAACTCACCAAGCTTGCCGAAACCGATGCCGCACAATACGGTATCTCAAAAGAGAACCTACTGAAATATTATCTCTCGAACGAAGAGATCAAAGAGCGCATCCGCTCGCAAAAGCTCGTCGAGAAATTAAAGAAGCAGTTTGTGATTAAAGAGAAGACTGTCTGAACCTGGATTTGGGGGGATTCTTGGATTAACAGGATAACCCTTGGGAGCCTTTAAGTTCTTTGCAATAATAGTCTCTCCGTCATTGCGAGGAGCCGCACAGATATCTATCAAGCTACAATAAAGGTTAGCGGCGACGAAGCAATCTAAAAGCTTTCGTATTGCGATCACGAGAATACCCCGATCACTTTTCTTTGCTGGGAGGTCTTGTAAGATTGGTTGTAACGATCGCAAGACTTAATCGAAACGAGTTTACTTTCCAGTCAAGATCTTTTCCAATTGAGGTAAGTCCGAACACATAGGAAAGTTCTGGTTGAAGAAAGAATGACCCTTCGTTATCTAGCGGTAATCTATAGGCAATGCTTGGGGTCAGAGCGAATTGCAACGAAGATACTCCCGGGATCTCACCGCTATATTGATTTCGGATTCTGCTGTGCGTGTCTGAACCGGTCGAATCGAGGAATGTGCCGGCGTCTTGTGGCTTCACGATCGTCTCTGCCTGATCATACGTCGTCGATAACAGTATTCGAGTGCTAATGCCAAGGTGAACAATTAAACCATTAATAAGACGATACCCCAGCATCGGTTCGATGATGATATCAGTCATCGTCACGTTCAACGTATGCTCGAAGGCCCCGGTTACAGGGCCATTATTAAAGACGGTCGTTTCTTCAGTCCTCGATAATATCCCCGTTGCTTTTTCATATCCGCCGCGGACGCCAATTTCAAATTGATTTGTTAATGGAAATAATGATAAGAATCCTAACCCAATAGTATTTCCGCTGCCACTTCCGTATCGTGGGCAGCAGCTTGGTACACCGGGTAATTGCTGGAAATTTGCCGAATGAAAATCGAACGTGTAGTGAAAGTACGGTCCGAAGACAGCATACTCCTGCGCCACGGATTTAGAAGCGGTACTCCAAAGTACAAATACTGTAGCAAAAAGTATGTGGAGAAATCTATTCACTTCTATTTTGCAATATCCAGTCGTTGAATTTTCCGAACCGTTGGTGTTCGGAGCGTTAGGAAATAACTACCGGCAGATAGGCCAGATGTCGAAAGTGTAAAGTCATGAGTACCAGGTTCGATCTCGCCATCGAAGAGAGTAGTAACGGTTTGTCCGAGAATATTCGTAACCGTTAGCTGCGTTCTGCCTTTCTCGATCGTTTGAATTTCGATGCGGGCAGTGTTGCTTGTTGGGTTCGGGACGATGCTTGACATCGAGACTTTGCCATCGGGATCATATAAGCGCTTGCCACCCTGATCACAAATATTGAGTATCTTGAATGTCCCGCTCTCAGTTTCAACATCGAAGTCGGCAGGATTCCCTGAAGCATCGAGCCACTCGAAATCGACGATGCTCATCGGACTGATCTCGCTCATGCCGAGCATCGCAACGAACGGAATTCGTGCGATCACATCGTCAGTGCCAAGCGAACCGGTGATGGTCACCGTATCGTACCGTAAGCCTTGGGTAATGGTATTATCTGTGGGGTAGAGTATTGTCTTATCATAGAGCACTCTCGCTCTGAAAGTTGTCGCCACCGATTGCACCGAACTCACCGGGACTTTCTCCAACACCATCGGCACCTCACGATGCTCGCCGGAGTATGCCGAATCATCAAGCATCCGCACCAACCCACCAAGCCCTTGCCCAAAGAGATTCAACACCGCCGGAGAACCCAGGCCGTTATAGTCGAAGCCGATACGGCCGGAAGTGCGGCCGATAAATTTTGGAGTAAAGCGAAGCTTGACAGATTGCGATGCACCCGGAGCAAGAGTAAATGCCGCGCCGCCAGATTGCACAGAGAACTGAGTCTTATCGGGCCCAAGCTGAGAAGCAGCATTAAAATCTACCAGGACATTTCCATTGTTTTGAATAGCGACTGTGATCGTTGTATCCTTAAACGAGCCGATAGAGATCTGGCCAAAATCGATGACAGTACCGGCGACAGAGATCGTTGGTAGAATACCTTCACCGGTAATAGTTTGGAATAATGTGTCGGCTTGAGTAATGACTTCAAGCTGAGCTGATTTTATTCCAACTGATGAAGGCTTAAAGCGAAACTCGACTCGCTGCACTGCGCCTGCTGCAACTTCGAACGGAGGAATGCCAGAGACCAAACTGAACTGAGAAGCATCGGCTCCAACAATAGCAATGGAATCGACACGGAATTTATAAGTGCCGGTATTGCGAATGAAGGTTTGAATGACAGAATCTTTTGCCTTGGCTACGAATACTTTCCCCATATCAATATTTTGGGAAGCGGCTTGGGGCATTACAATGGAGAAGAGGTTGTCGGAGGTGTCGGATTGGAGGGCGTTATCACCAACTTTCCATAAATATACGAAGATGTTCTCATAAGGCATTCTCACAGAATCGTCCGGAAAGTCAGTATTGCCGTTACAAAATCCGGTAATAAATATATTCCCTAAATCATCAACAGTTACACCCTCTCCATTTTCATCTCCATATTTATTGAAAGTTTGTTTGACCCAATTGATAGATCCTGTACGAGCAACATTAGCAACGAAGGTTTCTCGATCATATGTGAATATGGTGTCCGTGCCAAACGCTGTCCCGTTATAGCATTGACCAGTAATTACTATGTTGCCATCATTATCAAAAGCCATATCCTCTGCTCGATTATCACCATAACTACCGGCTTGTTTTACCCAAACGATAGAACCATCGAAATTACACTTTGCAAAAAAGATGTCTCTCCCGGCGTGACTTTGTAACGGTATGCCATCAAAATCAAACGAATTGGTGAAAAAACCACAAGCATAGATTTCATTTTGCTCGTTCACTAATATTGTAGTAGCTAGGCCGTCAGCGTTACCACGCCAATCTTTTGCCCATTCAAAAATCTCGTCAGAATTGCATTTTGCAATAAAAATATCAGCAGGCCCTTGAGCTTGTAGCTTTATTCCATCAAAATCAACCGTAGAAGTAATAGCGCCAGAAATAAATATATTATCTTCATTGTCGATCGTCAATCCTTCAATAAGGACGTGGTCAAGTTTTTTGGAAAGTATTAGACTCCCATCTTCCGTGTATTTTTCGAGAAATAAATATTCGCCGACGCATAAATTGTTTTGATTGTCAATTGCTATGGCTTCCCCAGGTGCAGTTCCATGGACCCATTGAAGTTCTCCATGAGTATTATACTTTGCAATGAAGCCGTTCGCGGTAACGATAGAATCCTCAAAATTTACAGATCCTTGAAGCTCTCCAGTGATATATACATTTCCATCATCATCACAAGCGATAGCCTGTCCGGAACAGTGTTGAGAACCAATTTTATTTCCGGCTCCTTTTGCCCATTCTAAAGACCCTTCAGGTCCGTATTTCGCAACAAAAAAATTTTCTCCTGAAGATCCATTCAAAGTATAAGCGTCAAATTGGATTTCATCTACATAATTTCCAGTGATATAGATATTACCTTCGTGATCGGTAGTAGTAGCCCATCCCGTATTCATTCCGAAATTAGAGTTTTCCGAATGTCTTACCCAATGTTGATGATGATTGGATGGAAATGATGAAGCACGAACAAGACAAGAATCACTTGTTTGTTCGGGTAAATGCCAGAGATATTTTCCACTACTAGCAGCAGAGGATAATAGATTCCAGGAGAGTCCGTCGGTTAAGCTATACTCCAACTGCACCGTATCGGTTAAAGGAATTCCAGCCCAGGTAATTGTAGTATCAGACCCAGCTAAAAATATTTCTCCTCCATTCGGTTTGACTAATTTCAAAGAACGAAACTTAGGTTTAACATTAGGGTAACCTCCACGAGCATAATAGGTTTGTGTACACTTATCTGTCTGAAAATCAAATTGAGCCCAACTATATTCGCTGTCAGGGGGAGTATAACTTATTGTGAGTATTTGCGTTTGTCCCGATCGCAATGAAAACGATTTTGGGTTTATATCAAATGCTGAGTTTGTCGAAGTAATATTATTAATAGTGAAATCATGATTGTATGCAGTAATGGTTACTGTTGTATCAAATTTTTGGTTTATCGGTTTTGAACGTATATATATTCCAGCCGGATTAATTTGAAGCCTTGCAATAGCATCAATTGATGGAGAATAACCTGCCATTGCAGTCACTCCATTCCATTGAAACTGAGCTGAAATATTTGATTCATCACAAACCATCTCACTCTCCCAGGTTAGGTGACAAGCTGGCAAGCCAGTTTGGGTTTGTTGAAGTATCTGAAGGTATACAGTTTTGATTTGACTTTCTGTAACGATATTCTCAAACCACATTCCACCTGTTTGAGTAGAAATATCTTTGAGACACTGAGGACATGGCAATCCAACTGTTACTACAAAAATTGGGCAATGCTGGCTGTTTGCCTCATTAATAATCTCAGTAGTATTTGGGGTCTCGGCAAGACCATCCGTTAAAAAAATAATAGTTTTTTCATACCTTCCGTTCTTAGAAACTTGCAGGCCCCCGGCGGGAGGAAGGTATAGTCCCATATCATAATCGGTACCGTCGTCTGGTTGCAATGTGGCAATGGCTTTCGTAAGTTTTTGCTTGTTGTTGGTGAAATCCTGATTGAAATAATTACCACCGTTAAACGAGCTCAACGCACATTCGTTTTTGCCTGGTGGCAGCCCATTCACCCATGTTGTTGCTGCAGCTTTTGCTAAACCGATATTAGTGCCATCCATTGACCCGGATATATCCATCACTAGTACTGACGATACGGATTTTGGCGTTTGTGATTGTGGACAGTTTACCGAAGTAATGGCTCTTGGTGTCCCGTTTTCTGTTACCGTCATCTCTGAAGGAGAAGGGTTCTGCTGATTGCCAACTGAATCAAAAGCATAGAACTTCGCCTTCATCGTCGGAAAATTAGAGGCGTCGATATCGAACACAGAGAGGCTTTGTGCCGCGAGAGGGGAGGCACAGGCGAGGATGGTAATTATGATCGCGATACGCACAGAGATAACGAGGAGAATGCGGTTTCGTTTAGTCTTGTGAAAATACGAAGATTTTGTGCTGCTGCTGACATCTTCAGGTATAGGACACTTAGAATAGAGCATTACTATAGGGCAAGAATTTGGGACAATTGTCTGAAGCTGGATGGGCAGGATGAGAAGAATTTTCAGGATGGGTGCTCGGAATATTAAGTTTTTAGATTTTTTTGCATTTTGAAAAATACGGCTGTATATTGATGGTGAAATGATGGGCACCTGTTTGAATGTTCGAAGGCTCGAAGATAAGAAGATTCGAAGCGAGGGTTTTGGGGAGTACACTATTCGGAGCGAATGTGCATAATCATATTCTTTGTTTATAATGACTTCCAGACCGACTTTGTAACTTGGGCACCTCATTACAATATTTTTGGTAGCAGATCGTTGCCGGAATAAACTGTAACTATCGCGGAGCCGGAGCGCTATAATAACTGTTTAGATAACAGAACATCTTATATATTTTCATGAAGCAACCGTTTAATTACTCGCAACTCACGAGCCTTTACGAAGGCCCGATGTTTCAGAACGCGCTGGTGCCGATGGTCGTCGAGCAGACGTCCCGCGGCGAACGGGCGTATGATATTTATTCCCGATTGTTAAAGGAGCGTATCGTTTTTATTGGTACGCCGATCGATGATACGGTCTCGAGCCTGATCATCGCCCAGTTGTTATTCCTCGAATCCGAAGATCCGGATAAGGATATCAATATCTATGTGAATTCACCGGGTGGTTCGGTTTCGGCAGGCCTTGCGATCTACGATACGATGCAATACATCAAGCCCGATACGGCGACGATCTGTCTCGGTATGGCGGCTTCGATGGCATCGCTCTTGCTTGCGGGCGGCGCTGCCGGAAAGCGTTCGGCGCTTCCGCATTCACGCATCATGATCCATCAGCCGCTCGGCGGAACACAAGGCCAGGCGACGGATATCGAGATCTATACGAGAGAAATGATCCGCGTTCGTAATGAGCTGTATAGCATCTATGCAAAGCATAGCGGAAATCCGGTCGAACAGATCGCGAAAGATTCAGATCGCGATAATTACATGACGCCGGAAGAAGCGAAGAATTATAAGCTCATTGATAATATCATGACGCATAATGAGCTGAAAGCTGCTGCGAAGAGCTAAGCATTTTTATCGGGGCGGAAACCGATCCGCCCCGATTTTCAAAATCGGTAGGTCAATGAAACACTGCCCAATCCAGGAGAGATAAGCAATTTATTTTCAGTCTGAGCACTTCCAGCACTTCTATCCTCGTCGCGTTTTACAACCCATAATCCGGTTGAAGTAGCAATGGCTGCACCTAGAAATGTATCGGAGAACCAGTGGCGATCGTGATACATCCTTGAGAAGGCTGTACAAGTTGCGGCTCCATATAATAAGATCGATGCTAGAGGATGATCGATCCTTGCAGCAAGCACTGAAGAGATGGCAAAGGCGACAGTCGTATGGCCTGATGGCAGGGAGTTTCTATCGTCGTTTGTTGTAAAGGGGTGGAAATCATAAGGTCCGGCTCCTA
>DASTAO010000159.1:0-13226 GCA_035712525.1 Kapaibacterium sp. (SeqCode) | reverse complement strand
TGCTTCGAACTTGCATCTTTCATCAAATCGGTCCACCAATGATCACGGCCTTCTACCATTTCAACTTCAATACCGGTTCGCTTGAGGACGATGACATTCTCAATCGTTGGACATCCGGTTTGTCCTAAAGAATCGTTCGTGCGCAGAGCATTATCGACATTCTTTTTTAATTCAACGACAGCGCCGCGACGGAAAGTACCATCGGCTGTGATGATAACCTTTGCCTCGGCATCGTTAACGCGATCTCGAATTGCTTCCGAAGAGAATCCACCAAAGATAACCGAATGCGTCGCACCGATTCTTGCACAGGCTAAAACTGCGATCGCAAGCTCGGGAGTCATCCCCATATAAATAGCTACCCGATCACCTGCTCTTACACCGAGTGATTCAAGCATATTCGATGCTTTGCAGACTTCATGATGAAGCTGCTGATACGTTAGAGTTCGCTCATCGCCATACTCACCTTCGAAGATGATAGCGGCTTTCGTCCGACGCCACGAATCGAGATGACGATCAAGACAATTATAGCTCGCATTGATCTTCCCACCGATAAACCACTTAGCGAATGGGGCTTTCCATTCGAGCACCTTCCGCCATTTTTTGAACCACGTAAGTTCTTCTGCCTGCTTGGCAAAAAAGGCCTGTGGATCTTTAAGGCTTTGCTTATAGAGCTTATCATAAGCAGCGATCGAACCGATCTTGGCCGATTCTGCAAATTTCTTGGATGGCTTGAAGAGCCGCTTTTCACTTAGCAGCGATTCGATGTGGTTTGTGGCGGTTTGTTTTTCACTCATAATAACGGTCAAAGTATGGGCTACAAAAATACCTATTACCGGAGGAACCCAACGGATAATTGGCTATGTCTTATTTGCGTACTTTCAATCAATATGAAAATCCTCGGTTCGATATTGTGTGCAAGTCTCCTCGCTCTAGCTCTTTCCTCCTGCGGGACGGTATATAGTCCTACACTGCAACTGCCCTATTCTCCGCTTCAGAAAGATGACGGAGTACTTACGGCGGCCGGAAGCAATCTCCCATCCCCGGGTTCAGTCGGAGTCGGTTTCAGTCATAGCGGCGAAGGATCGGTACGATACGGTTTTAGTGATAGAGTAACTCTCCAAGGAAAAGTATGGAGCGATCTTTCACTTTTTTCAAATAGTGGCTTTAACGGAGGCCTTTCCCTCGGCGGAATGTATCTACTGACTCCTCACGACGCTGAAGTGCCAATTGCCTTCGTACCAACTGGATCGATGCTGATCAAAGGCAATAGTATTTCAGCGATGGGATTAATTGTCCAAACGGCGGCCTGGTTTCCAACATTCTGGATACTACGTCCATATGGAGCCGTTGGATTTGGTATCTTAGCTAACAGTTTCAAAGATGGTGATTGGGGATATGGCGCCATTTCTAATGTTGGCCTGTCGGCAAAATTATCGGAAAGTTTTTATCTAAATGCTGAATTCTATCTGGCTGGCCATAAATACCTAAAAGATCCGAATACGTATTATATTTACGGCGCACCGTCATTAAGCATTAGTTGGAAATTCAATAATAACTGATAGTGAGTAGTACTTGGCGAGGAACGACTGTTCCAGTTTTCGATGCAGAGATCTATTACGAAAAGCATGGCACTGGAATGCCGCTTGTCTGCCTGCATAATTTTAGCGGAAATTCACGTGATAGATTTGCGCCACTGCTTCCTATCCTGACAAAACGGTTTGAATGTTATCTCGTCGATCTTCGCGGTCATGGACGCTCAACAAACCCGACTACTAACTGGACGAAAGAGCAATTTTCAAGAGATATTATTGAATTCTGCAAACAGATCGGACTTAATTCGTCTTTTTTTATTGCTGCAAGCTCGGGAGCAATGACTATGCTACGGGTTGCCAGATATGCGCCATCGCTTGTCAAAGCAATGGTACTGGATTCCGGGACTTACCAAATTCCTGAAGCTTCAAGACGGTTTTATAAGCCGCCCGAAAAACTCAAGGCCTCATTGCAGACATTATACGAATCAGCCAATGAAATATATGGCCCTGAATACGGCAAAACAATGGCAGAGGCTTTCTATAATTTCCGGCTACCGGAAAGCGACATTAATACACCATTAGAAGTACTGGCCGAGATTCAAGCACCGACATTTATCATTCATGGTGATCGTGACCTATTCTTCCCGGCCGATATACCGGTTGCCATGAAGCGAACCATCCCGAATAGCAGCCTATCACTCTTCCCAAATACCGAGCATATCGTGATGGAATTTTATCCCGAACGAGTAGCTGAGCTGGCGGTGCAATTTTTTGAGAAACAATAAAAAAATCAGAAGCCATTTCTGGCTTCTGATCGCATAATTCAAACCTCAGAAGATTATTGTTTTCCGCCCGGAGAGAACAAGTATGCTAAGCCGATTTGAAGTGTTGGCAAAGGACTGTTAGTAACCGGAGTCCCTGTTGTTTGACCGGCTGTCAAAAAACCACCGCCTCCGATGGCATCACTGATACAATACGATGCCTGGATATAGAAATCGAGATTACCCATATCATTTTCTACAATTGGCAGCAACCCCGCAGCCCGTATATCAATGATAGTATTCATTGAGCTATCGGGAATATCAGCACTTGACGTTCCAAAAGCATTCGTAACTTTAGCGGTGCCACCCATTGGAACACCGATATTGATTCCAAGCAAAAAGCTCTTGAATTTTAGGCTCGGTTGAATGGAAAGATAATTGATGGAAAAATCCTGGTTCGGTATATCTTTTGCTTGTTCATGAAAATACATCCCGCGGCTTTCATAACCAAGAGCAAGTGCAACACCCCAATCAGGATTGAAGGTTAAGGCTCCCATTGCTCCAAAGGTAAAGGCAACATGAACGTCAGTCTTTGATCCATCGGGGACTTCCCCTTGAAAAACTGAAAGGCCTGCACTACCAAATGGTCCAAATTCATATTTTTTATAGGGCTGAGCAAATTCCTGGGCGAAGCTATCACTTGCAACAAAACTGACCGCGCCGAGGAAAAGAAGAGAAGCAATAATAAAGCGGTTCATGATCATATAGAAATTGTGAATAGATACTGTATAAAAAATCTGTCTGTTTTTACAAATATACAGATTTTTTGACTCCACGCGTTCTTTCTGGCAATCTTATTTTACTACCCTATCCAATATCTCTTTCTGCCAGGGCTCCCATGATTTCGATTTTGAATAAGCCTGCATCATATCACGGTACTTTGTCTGTGAATAATAGGTTGCCAGTATACCGTGCGCCGAACCGGCTAAGCGATTATTAGTACTTAATAGTGCATCAACAAGATTTGCTGCCAGGGCATTATCCATATAATTCAATCTCGAAAGAGAGTTCATTGCGTTCTGACGAGTGATGAACTCGTAAGAGCCACTGGTATATTCGACAAGCTCATTAAGTGCCTCCTGATCGCCGCCAGCAGCCTTAAGCTCGAGCCACTTGATCTTTACCTTCATGTTCTTTCCGTCAACACCACTCGTCATATCAAGATACTTCGGGGTATTCTGCGGGAAGCTCTCACTGAGTTTATCAAGAGCCGTAACGATCATCGAATAAGACGAGTCCTTTAATAAGACCTGCATATCGGCTTCGAGATCGGCAGGGATGTAGCGATACGCATTGATCGCCGCATTACGAACATCAAGAGTAGTATCTTTAATGGCTCGACGGATAATAGCTCGCGCCTCTGTCGATTGGTCACTCGAAAGCTGAGAAACGATCTCCGAACGAGTTGCCTGGTAGGTCTCTTTGTTGTAGAGCTGAATAAGGAGATCGCGTTTTGCAGTGGCAGAAGACGAATCGTTACGCAATGCCACAATGGCATCATAACGATCGATCATGTTCTTCGCACCAAGTGCCTGAGCTTTCAACTCGTCAAATGATTTCTTGAAATTTACTCGCTTGATGACCTCACTACCCGGATCGAATAACACGTAGGATATTTGCTTGCCATTGTTTGGAATGGCAACTGTCGTTGTTTGCTTTTCTACCCATTCGCGCTTTGAATCCATCGAGCCATCAGCATAATGGACTTCAAAAACGATCGGCATTTTGAAGAGCTTTGTAAGATTATCGGTATGGTGCGTCTGCGCAACCGTGATCTGCGTTTCGCGGCCGGTATTCTGATAGCTTACATCATAGACCGGATACCCACCACGATAGAGCCATTCATCGAAGAACCAATCGGGTGATAAACCAAGCGTATCCTGGAAAGCCTGATAGAGATCATTGGTCTCGACATTTTGATAGGAATGCTTCTTGAGATAATAATGAATGACGTGACGCATTTCTTCCTCGCCAAAGGCATATAGCATCATTCCTATCACAGCCGAACCACCCGGATACACTCTCGACGTTCCCTGTTTAGGATGAACGATCGGATAGCGATCAGCATCGTTAGCAGCGATCATTGCATTATGCTCACCACGACGATTCCACTGATAGGCATCCTGCCCAAATATCTCACGAGTAAACAGCTTTGGAAAGAATGTAGCATAGCTTTCGTGTAGCCACATCTCTTTTCCGGTACGGATGGTAATCAGATCACCGAACCACTGATGGGTTAGTTCATGTACATCGACTCCCATGTAATCACGATCTAACTTTGCCCGTGAGTCATTTAAGAAGAAGTCACCGTAAACCGTAGCCGTGGTATTCTCCATCGCTCCATAAATAAAATCCTGTACCGGAATTTGGGAATAGGACTCCCAAGGATACGGGATACCCGTCCAGTTAGCGACAAAGTCAATGCACTCAGTGGCGTAATGATAGGTCGTCTTTACATACTCAGGATGTTCAGGATAATACCATAGATTTACCGGCACTCCTGCTTTGGTCTTCCGTTTTTCAACGGCATACTTACCGATACCAAGCATTACCAGATATGACGAATGTGGATGTGTCATCTTATAATGCCAGACCTTCATTCCATTACCCTCTTCTTTTTCAGAAACAAGTGTTCCGTTCGAAAGCACCTGGTAGTCTTTATCAAAGTGAACAATAGTCTCCGTTATCAACTTATCGTCCCAATCATCATAACTGGGCACCCAAAATCGGTTATCGGTGCCTTCACCCTGCGTCCAGATCTGTTTGCGCGACATATTCTTCGCATCATTCCAACCAATGAAGTATAATCCGCGTCGTGGCGTCGCTTCATAGACAAACGTAATGCTATCCATCTCTCCCCAATGCATTGGAGTTGATGGAAAGACATTCACCCCTTCAGGGGTTTGGACAAAACGGAGTGGTTTACCATTTAGCTTTGCCTCTTTAATCGTGATCTTCGGAGCATCGAAATATACAGAGTCAACATTTGGCCGAAGCGGCATGAAGTAATGGGTAACGATTCCCTTCACCAGGCTTTTCTGGGGTTCGAAAGAAACTTCGATCTTCATCCGTTGCATATCGAGCGGATGTTCGCGAGGCGCTTGATCGGGCTCGCTCAGATGGGTTTCTTCATAAAGGATCGGTGCCTGGGCAGCGGCACTGAGAGAAGTTATGGCAATAAATACAAAAGCAGAGATGATCCGATGATACATATACGCAACAAGAATTAGAAAACGAATGGTGTAATACGCCGCGGTTACAGCAATGATTCCGCGAGGAAACGGCAACTTCTATTTAGAATCGTCGTCGTTCATTTTAGATGATATTCTATCGCCACGCATGGGAGTGTATTCTTTTTGCAGCTCCTGCCCGTGTTCTTTATTGGCTACGAAAACATCGCTGATATAGAGCTTTATACCGGTCGCTTCGGCAAGGTTAGCAGTATTCTGAAGATGATAGTGCAAATGAGGCTCAGTCGAGCTTCCCGAATTACCGCAAAGCCCGATAACCTGCCCGCGAGTTACCTTATCACCGGCCTTAACACGAACACTGCCATTCTTCAAGTGGGCTAGCACGGAAAATTCCGAATCACTATGTTGAATGATGACACAATTGCCAACAGCCGAATATTCGTTTGCTAAAAAAGGAGGATTGTCCCTGACACCATCGATGGCTTCAGTCACAACACCACCGGCAGGAGCCATCACTTCTTTACCAAATGCAAAAAAACTCTCGTTCAAGGTTTCATCGCCGATATGGCTTCTACCAATTTCATCGAGAATATTAAAATCGACAGCATAGCGTTGGTTGCGAACATTATGATGATAATTATCTTCGATCGTATTACCGCCCCAAACAACATTCCATTGGCCTTTTATGGGCATGGTAAGCATCGTCCCGTTTCGTTCAGGGATTGGGGCTTCTTTGCGATGAGGAAAAAAGTAAATGCCGTTTATCTTATCCTGCGCATCAAGAGAAAGCTGCATATCAAGCATCCCGTTCTTGAATAAGATCGTTACTATGGCAACATTTTTCCATTTCATCTTAACTTCGCTCATCTTTTCTATAAGACCGAGCGAATCGGTGATCTGATAGATTAACGGCTTCAGTTTTTCGACGGGTAATTCTCGCTGCAGTAATTCGTCAAATTCAGCAACAATGGCTTCGATGCGGTGGCCATTGATCGCTTCGCCGATGAGTTTAGCTTTTTGCAAAAAACGGAATTGATCGACAGACACCTTCTGCTCAGCAGGCTGGGCATAAAGTGCAGTAACCGAAAATACACAACCCAGAACAAAGGCAAACTTCAACACTGCAATTTTCATAAGTATAAAATCACAGAAACGATGGCAATTCGTTCCGAATTTATCGACTTCATTCTTGGACAGCACCAGCAATAAATTCACTCTGTTGCAACGGAATCATCTATTTTCATTTTAGAACTTGGTGGCTCGACAACTGCAGCAATAATACCTGCAATAAGAGGGGATGTGAAAAATGAAAGTATAGTATAGAATCTGAATGACAGCCCCTTGCGTTGAGCATAAGCGCCAACGCCAAAGCAGAGCCCTATGATTATTCCGACAAATCCATACGTAAATATTGTTGTGATAGCAAATCCGGTTGGACTGACAAAAAAACCAACCCATTTCATTGATTGCTGGACCTGATCGGCGGTCATGTTGCCCGAAGCAAGCATCTGTTGGCGAGAAGTTGCAAGGGTTTTCTCAATCATTTCTGGCTCAATAGCAGTTGAATAGATGAAAACCCAAATAGCCCCAAACACTGCTGCAACAATACAAATCATAAAAGCAGTAACCCAACCCTTCCCAAATGTAAAAGAGCTTGGGTCTTCCATCATCTTTTCTTCCACACCTGCAAAAAGAATTACCACACCAATTACTGCAGCAATCCACCTCATCCAGGCGAAGGACTGATCCATCGAGATCCCGGCAATGTACATTATCAAGTTTACAATGATGGTTACGATGGTGATGTACAACCCCCATTTTACTGAATTTTTCATAATAAAGCCTGTAATTGTTGAAAGAACAAAGATACAACGGAATTGAGAATTGAAAACGAAGAATTGAGAAACCGAATATTACTTAATGATCAACTCTTCAACCTCAGTTATTGCGGTCTCGAGGTCGTCATTAATAACAGTATGATCATAAACACTTGCCATTTCCATCTCCATTTTAGCTCTGGCTAAGCGCCGTTCGATAACTTCTTCGGTTTCGGTCTTTCGATTGGTAAGTCGATTGCGTAATACTTCCAGCGAAGGTGGCGCGATGAAGATCAATAAACTATCATCCGGAAATCTCGTCCTGATAGAAATCCCACCTTTGACATCGATGTCGAATAAAAGACTTTTGTGCTGCTCTTTGGCCCGGTCGATTTCCGAAACCAGTGTCCCATAATAATTACCAAAAATCTCTTCATATTCGATCAAAGCATTTTCTTTTATCTTATTGACAAATTCATCTTTCAAGAGAAAGTAGTAGTCAATCCCATCACGCTCTCCGGTTCGCATTTGCCGCGTTGTTGCGGAAATGCTAAACGTCAACTTATCAGAATGCCTTTGGAGGATCCGCTTGGTGATAGTTGTCTTCCCCGCTCCGGATGGCGCTGAAATAACGATGAGTTGTTTCATTTAGCGGCCAATAAAATTCGGTTTACGCTTTTCGGAAAACGCTTTATGGAATTCGCGGTAATCTTCTGTCTGCATCATTAATGCTTGGGCTATCGCCTCTTGTTCGATGGCGGTTACAATATCCATTAACCACTCATTATTGATTAGCCGCTTCGTGACGCCAAGTGCCAACGAAGCACTCATCGCAAGTCGCTTTGCTAATACCATCGACTCCGATTCCAATTCGCTAAGTTCTACTACTTTATTCGCTAAACCGACTCGCAATGCTTCGTCGCTCTGTATCTTATCACCGAGCATAAGATATTCCGTTGCTCTGGCAAGGCCGACAACCTTCGGCAATAAATAAACTGCTCCCATATCGGCTGCTGTAAGGCCGACCTTCTGGAATAGAAAAGCGAGATACGATTCTTTCGCCATGATCCGGAAATCGCTGGCCAATGCGATAACAGCTCCGGCGCCGGCTGCTACTCCATTAATAGAGGAGATAATTGGCTTTTCGAGTAATCTCATGTTTTGGATCAACTCGCCGCTCATTCTGGTGAATTCGATAAGGCCTTTCGTATCGCGCTTTATTAATTCGCCGATAATTTCATGAACATCGCCCCCGGAGCAAAATCCTTTTCCCTGGCCTTCGATAACAACGACTTTAACATCGTCATCGAACCGAAGTTTATACATCAGATCGGTTAAGTCGCGATAGACTTTGAAGGTTAGCGAGCCAAGCGTATCGGGCCGATTAAATCGGACTCGGGCAATGTGATCGGTTACTGAATATAGGAAAGAATCGGTCTGCATCGAAGGTTGCTTAGTAAAGTCAGGAGTATATCTTTAATAAGCAATAATTGGTTCGATGAAATTACTACTAATAGCGGCTGCTATCAGCAAATCGTTCAAGACAGAGTTGTTCCAGAAGCTTCACTTCTTCGGTTGGGTTGACGGTTGCTGAATCTGACTGCTTCATTTCTTCGATGATTTCAAAAACGAACTGGCTTTCACCAAACTCATTCCATTCTTTCTGAAGTGCTTTATTCGGATGACCGTTTAATTCAAGCTGAAATTTGTGCCGGTTCCAAGCTTTATCAAGTTGGGTACTGCTTGCAATAAAAACCCTGCCGCTGGAAGTATTCCTGATCTGGAATACTCCCATCGGTGATTTACGAAGCTTATACTCTTCTTTTAACTCGTCTCGAGTTTTCATTATCCAACGCGTTCTTCCGGACCGTAGGACGAAACGCGGGTACCGCGATCGCCACGAACCGTGCTCTTCAATGCCTTGCGACGGGCATGTTCCGAGGTTCCAAAATCCGGCAACCCCCAGGCAAGGATAGAATAGTGGTTATTATATTGAAGCTGGTCCTGATCGACTCGCGAAAGAGCGATGGCAAAGGCTCGCTCCGGTGTGTCGCCGGGGAACGGCTGAATGATGTTATTCTCGACGAGATACTGATAGATCTCTTTCGACTTATGATAATTTTCATCTTGGGCGATAAAGTCGCGGATCTTGCCGATAACTTCGTCCGTCAAAATTTCGGATTTACGGCGTACAAAGACCTTCGTTCCTTTTGCCGGGCCTCGTTTCTTGCGCTCGGGCTGACTGTCGCCACCGATGCCATTCGAAGACGACAAGTTCTCTATATTGCGTTTACCGCTAAGCAATTCGTCACAAATCAACAGTCGTTTGCGCTTCAAATATAGTTGTGGGACAATCTTTTCCCAGGTCGCAATGGCTTTATTGATCAGTTCGAGTTCTTCTTTAATGGCAGAAGTTGAATCGGCGAATGATTTAGTAAATTGTTCGGTCGATTCTGTCAGGCTATTTAATTGGTCTGGAGTGATAGTCGCAGTATCGACTCCATTTGTAGATGAGTATAATTTATCCATTTTAGTTTTCAAAAAGAGCCACTATAATAGACTATCAACTAAAAAAGTTCTTTTGTTAATTACAATAACATTTATTTATTGTATGAATTATTTCTCATTAATACCTCAGAAACCTTACGGCGGTTTTACTATTTTATGGCCTTAATTAGCCGTAGAGCACACTGAAATTCACTTTCCCTGCGGAGGTGTCCGTAGTTCTTATCCCATTCCCCGCTGGCTAGATCGGTCGATAGCTCCCTGACAAACCGCTCCTCAACTCCGGCAGGCAGCACTCCCCAGATCGATTGGGAACCCCTAATTTCAGGCTTCAGAAGCAGTTCCGGCCTTCCATAAAAGGCTTCAAGCATTCCATCTCTGCAATCGAATGGTACCGGCACAACTTCAACCTTACAAGTTCCTCCGAGACAATTCGTGATCTGCTCGATCGAAGGAAACCGCTTTTTATCCGATTCCACGAATTCCGGCAAATACTTTGCAACCCAATAGGTCGGGAATACTGTCACATCGAACGTACAAATGACGACCGGTCCTTTGGTCACCCGTCGCATTTCACGTAATCCGGCAAACGGATCGCTCCAATGGTGGATCGTAAGCATCGCCATCGAGCCGTCGAAGGCATCATCGTCAAATGGCAGTGCTTCGGCAACAGCATTGATCGCTACGGCAAGATTTCTCGGCCGTTGCGATCGCATTACTTTCGACGGTTCGACAGCAACCACATACCGATCTTCAGGCTCGTACGACCCCGTTCCGGCCCCAACATTCAACACCGTCTGTGCATCGCCAAGGGCAGAGTGGATATATCGAGCGATCTGAGGGTCGGTCTGCCGAAGCCGGCTGTACCCTTGCCCCTGGATATCATAGTCATACTTCATAGAGCCAACTACGCAAATATGGTCTGGAAGTTATTGTAATTCATCAATATAATTGTGCACCACACCAGAATTTCCCTCCCAAAAACAACAAAGCCCGCCAGTGGCGGACTCCGATAAAACTCCCTCTCCTTCCGAAGGAGAGGGTTGGGGTGAGGTTCTCCATTTCCACTTCAAAAGTGTTTATATGAGCACCTACAAATATACAACAAAAAATCGCAAAATGCAAGAGGCTTTTGAAAATAAAGGTGAGATATATGGGGCACGAAAAAAGAAACTCTAAACTGGGAATTAATGTCATTTAACTATCATACAGTCACAGTGAGAAGACCCCAGATCGCCCTTATTTTTTTACTGCTCATAAGCGGGACTTACTCCTACGCCCAAACCAGTTGGACACTTGTTAAAACAGACCTACACGAATTTGGCACTCAGTTTGCAACACGTTTCATAAATGAGCAATACGGATTTATTTTACCCTTAGCCGGTGGGATGTGGCCGGGTTCTCGAACAACTGATGGGGGAAAAACTTGGATTCGTTGTATCGGAAATGTTGGCAGTCCGGTAAAAGATCTTCAGTGGTCGACTGCCTCTAAATTATATTGTGCAACTCAAGGGTCTCAGTTTTTTTTGTATAGCTCCGAAGATAGTGGGAGAACATGGAATTTTATTTCTAATATTAATACAGCCTTAAACCAATTGTATGTCAAAGGCGATAGTATTTATGTCTCAAAATTGTATAGCTATGATGGGGGGAAAAAATTACTACCGATCCCTATGGCAGATTTCCGTGATGGTAATGGGCCAATAGCGGGCAACAAAGACAATAGTATTGTATTTTGTGGTGATGGAAGAATCGATCATGGTTCGGTCTATACAACCGATTATGGGCAGCATTGGAACAAAGGCCAAGTCGGAGACAATATTTTTGCACTCTATAGTGTCCCATACACAGCAACTTATTTTAGAGCTACCGATGGCGGAAATGTTAGTCGCCCTGCAACTGCGAATACTGCATTTCGCGAAGACTCATCGTTTGTTGAACGAAGTACCGACCATGGTAAGACATGGGTGACCGTTTTGGAAACTACCGATCCAACGAATTATCCGATGTACCTTACAGGAGCAATAACAGGAGGCAATTGCGCTGTATATGTTAAAGGGGCTTTTAAGCACCCGCCTTCCGATTTTACTGAATTCCCCTGTTATCAAAGTACCGATTTAGGCAAGACTTGGAAAAACATCGGTGGGCCTGCAAATTATGCACATAATAATATCTCTGCCGTTGCCCGGGGCGCCATTTTATATGTTGGTGATGGCCATGGCGGTCTTTGGAAATTCACCGATTCCTCCCTTCTTCGTCCGGCCACCGCCGATATGGAGATCGAAAAGCTTGGCACCGGAATTTCTGCCGATACCATTTATGCATCGGCTTGTGACACGGCATTGGTGCAGCTAAATTATAGCTTCCGCGCTTGTGATTATGTATTAATGGACTCACTGAGTGTAGAAGGCATTTCAGAGTATGCTGTTTCTTATCGCAAGGGACATGTTCTCATGGATGGCAGGCCCGATACAGCACAGGTATCGTTTTTTCCTCCAACATCAGGGACTTATCATATTAAGATCCACACCCGCGTCCAACGCGACGATTGGGTACTCGAAGATACAGCATTACAGTTAGTATTAGTAGTGAAGCCGAATCCTGGTTCATTAAGCACTGCTCCAACCGATACTCTTGACCTTGGTTCGCAGGTGCTTTGCCAACTTCATCTCGACAGTAATTACTTCTACCTATCAGCTCATGGCTGTGAAGCTGTTAAAGTAACCGGTATGTATTTTGAGCCCGACCCCAACTCCGCCGGCGAGTTCGGCTTTGTCCCGGTTTCATCGTTTACCCTTGGTGCTACTGACCCCTCTAAGCTATTCACGATCCACTTTCTACCAAAAACAATAGGCATAAAACACGGCAGAGTAATCATCGAGACTACAACCGGCAATGATACGATTTTTATAAAAGGTACAGTGCTTCCAGGCGGCATTCTACTTTCACCATCTGAGCAAGATATTCAATTTGGAGTTGTCTCTAACTGTACTAATCCCATCGACTCAATTATTACTCTCACCAATCATGGCTGTGACACCCTCCGCATTACCCAAGGCCCAGGCAATCTACCGCCAGAGTTTCAACTGCTACCGCCATTCCAATTACCGATCATACTACCACCAGATAGCTCCGTTGTAGTACATTTTAGATTTGCACCAACAAAGAAGGGTAGCTATACAGCCACCCCTCGCTTCCATGCCGAACAGCAGGGACTTACTCAGGACATTTCCGTAACACTCGAAGGCAATGGCATCGAAGAAGGAGGATTGCTCTCCTATTCACCCAAGCAATTCTCTTTCCCATCGTTAAGCATCTGTGCACATGATTCTGCCAGTGGCTCTATTACTAATATTGGTT
>DASTAO010000158.1:0-9907 GCA_035712525.1 Kapaibacterium sp. (SeqCode) | reverse complement strand
AATACACTGAACGCTATCGCCTGCTTTGAGCCAAAGTGGGTTAAAGGCTAATGCTTCAGTAGCATCGGTTGTCTTATTGGAGTAATGCTTGCGCAGTGTATACGAGGTAGCGATAGAATTGTTTACACCAATACCAACCATTACCGAATCAAAGGCAACAGGGAAGGAGAGATCGGTACTGAAATAATAGCGGCCATCGGTCGGAGCTGTGTACGAATTATTTACCAGTGAAAAATTATTGCCGGTATCGAATGAGCCGCTATCAGTCTTGCTCTCGAATACGATCGGCGAGGTAGTGGTCATTGATCTTTGAGTTGTCTTTATTACCGAGAATGATGCGGGGCGTTTCAGTGGTGTCGTACCCCACGAGCTTCCATTCCAGGTTAATACTGCTCCGCTATCTGGTGTAGCTGATGATACTGCATGGCCTTGCAATGCAATGACTGTCGGATTCGGGTACGTGCCGGAAAGATCGCCACCCGCCTTGAGCTGGAATATTTTTGAGCGTAGGGAATCGGGAATGGTTGCCTGATCGGATAAGCTATTTGTAAGCTGGGCATTTAATGCGTATGGGACTGAGGTTAACGCAACTCGCGGAGCTAATTCAATTCCGCCATCGACGGAAAGACCAACGTAATAACTCTTATCGAATAATAGTGACGGTGGTATTGCGATAAGATCGCCAATGGTCGTTTGAAATATTCCACCGCTCGTCAGGACAAATGCTGTCTCAGTAAATAGCGGCTGCGTTGAGTTTACCGTCTGATATAGAGAGATAGTAATGGTATGTGCACCATCGGAAACGGGTTTACCGTTAGCTTGTAGCGCTTTACCTTGGTAGTTAATGGTACGAGGAATCTGAGCGATGCCAACGGAAGCCGCCCCGAAAAGGAATGCAAGTATTATGAGGAGCCGGCTATTCATTGACTTTGAAACAAGTAAAGTCCAGTTCGGAGTAGGAATTGATGTACGATTTCAATCCCGGTTGAGATACGAGCACGATGAAATCAACCTGATCGCCTTTATTAAGATATAGAGCAGAGTTATACTCCAGGGCAATACCGGCATCCTCAAAAAAAAGATCTCCGATAAGAGGTCGGTAGTATTCTTTTATGGCCGTAATAACACCATTGACCTTTATCGCAATTTTGAATGTAAGAAATAGTGATGCATCGTTATAGAGACTATATCCATCTTGATTCCTGAAATAGCCATCGAAATGATAGAGGCCTGTCGAAGGAATGATAATTTCTTTTCCGCCAGTGGTTGCAAATACATCAGCAGGTGTTATAACATCACCATACTTATATGCCACAAACGGCGCGCTTAGCGTTACCGTTTTCCATTGGATGCCATCGAATGTTAACGCGTCTCCATATGCAGGATGATTCGAAGCAACTGGTATCGATTGTAATTTGCTCACACGGGGAGCAGGGTAATTTCCTGAAAGATCACCACCTGCCGCACCGGAAAGAGTAACGGCTTTAGGTATTAGGGTAAATGGTATCTTGGTTGTGGCAGTAATTCCGGAAGCCAGCGCCGAATGAAGAGCATAAGGCATCGAAGTAAATATTTTTCGCGGTAACTCAGGTGAGCCGTTGATACTGATACCGATGAAATAAGTAGTGTCGAAATGCATGCTCGTCGGTATGGACGTAACCTTCCCGATCACTATTGTAGCAACACCATGAACCACGGCAGCCTGTTGTGTTTCAGTGAAGAGCATTGTCCCGGCTGTTTCGGCAGTGTATATTGAAGCGGTTATTGAGTACTGCCCATCGGCAAGCGGTGCTCCCGCATTTTGAAGATTGGCTTGATAGGTGATCGTCCGTGGTACCTGTGCGAACACCGAGCCGGCAACGGCTGCAAGAAATTGAACGATAAGAAGTATCTTCTTCATGCTAATTCAATTTGTAGCCGGTGAAACTAGTAACCCAAATAAATTTCAGCGGACCTTGGGGATGATTGGGAGATATTTGCTTACCTAAGCTAATTGCTACCCGTTGTCCTTTCGCAAGCGAAACAGTTGTACTATAAACGTAATCGAATGGAGGAGTAGCCTGAGTAAACTCAGGGTACGAAATACCTACAGAAGATGGAGCGCGCTCCTGGACATTGACCAGCGATGTATCAACAAGGAGCCCGACGCTGAAGACACTACTTACTTGTTTCTGAATATTTTGAGGCGCTGGTAATGTTGCCTGAATGCTAGCATCGAAGTGATAATATCCATCTTCAGGTATAATGTAAGCCCCACCACCAGAGAATGTGACTGATTGCGGTGGCTGCACCGGCCCCCAGCTTGTCCCATTAAACCAGAGCACATCGCCTTTCTTAGGAACGATCGGTGCGATCGGAAACGATTGGAGTTGGATAACTTTTGCATTCGCATAGGTCCCACGAAGATCGCCGACAGGATCACCGTTCATAGGGATCGAGATCGGAGTAAAATCATTTGGAATCACGGCATTCTCGCTCAAGCCATCGGCAACATCACTGCGCAGAGCATACGGGACGGATGAAAGTTCTGTTCGTGGTAATAACTCGGCGCCTGAGTTAATTGATATTCCAAGATAGTACGGCTTATCGAACGTAAGCGATTGCGGCATCGCAGTAGCGAGGCCTATTACTGCATTGACAATGCCATCGCTGATCGTCGATGAAAACGATTCGCTATATAGTGTATTACCACCGGTTGGGGAATCGTAGATCGAGAAGGTTAAGAGATACATCCCATTAGTAACAAGCGAACCGGACGCCGTACGAAGTTCACCCTGATAATTGATCGTGCGAGGTACCTGGGCTTGTGCCCCTATCTGGGTGAGTAACAATACTATAATGACCAGTACGACCTTCATAGCTTAATAAACGATCCTGCTCCTTCAAAATTACAACATTTCTTGTCGAAATCCAAATGAAAAAACTCGAAGTCGGGATTTCAGTGGGGGTACAGCAATTCTGATGATATATAACGACTTACATGGGGTACCTTTTATACTTACAAACCAACTATCACTATGCCAACATACACTTCACCCGTCAGCCTTGCTGACTTTCAAGCCTATATAAATGATACGAGCGACGATGAGGATATCCTTGCCTTCTATCAATCGTTGCTCGATCGCTCGACTGAGCGAGTCTATACTTATCTCGATAAGGACTTCACTGCCGAAGCAGAAAAGAAAGAAGTCTTTTGGGGTACGGATTCAAAATATCATAAACTCCATCAAGTTGCGGGCGCAATAACAGCCTGGCAAACGATAGATCGAGAAGGGACTCCGACACCGATGGATACAAGTGAGCTGCTTCTATTCGATAATGGCCGATTACTCTATCGTAAAGAAGGAACATTCGAATCGCAATTTGAGCATCATCTTACGTATGAATTACCGGCTGATCTCACTTGCCCGGAAACAGTACAACAAGTCATCATCGAGATCGCGGCAGTGATGCTTCGTGAATCGACGAAAGGGGGTGGGATGCTTGGTGAGAATTCAGAGTGGAGCCGCGAAAACAACTCATCGATTGGTCAGCATTTTTACGAGCTTAGTGATCGGCATCGCGAGTTGCTCTTTTCTTATCGCAGACTTGCAATATAGATTAATTGTTGAGCTAAACTTCAAAAAATTACACTATGACACGAGAACAAATATTTCGATCTACCTTTGCCAATGCCTTTGCTGCTTATACCGAGTGGGTTGAGGTATTGGAAGCGCCAGTTAAGAAATTACCCATCTCTTCATTTACCTCATTTTCACTCGAGCTCGGCAAGACTCGATTCGAGAATCATGATAGTACCGGAAGAGCATTAAGCGGCGAGCAGGATTTTACCATTACCATCTATTTCAGTAAACCGCAGAATGATACTGCTGGCATTCACAACGATCATTCCGATGATCTGCAACTGGCACAGCAATTTATTAACGATCATATCTATCCGATCCCGCTGGTGCTACCGGGCGATACCTTTCGCATTGATGATGTGGAGATCGTATCGGTAGAACCGATGCGGATACTCGCTGGGCAATCGCGATATACGGTCGTAGTAAATGCGCGGTATTGGTTTAGCTGCTTGTGAGGCAGTAGTTAGTAGCAAGTAGTAAGTAGTTAAGGAAATGCAATGGCCTTTCGATGTCATTGCGAGGAACGAAGCAATCTAAGATCTTTCCGACACAATAAGCCTTACTCTTGCTGAAATATTCTAGATTGCTTCGTCGCCACATACTTCTTAATAGTTTGAAAGAGTAGCGCAGACTCCTCGCAATGACAGGTCTCAACCCTTCCCAAATGTTAATTTTCAGTTTTCATTTTCCATTATAAAAATAATGTTATACCTCAGATATCGAAACTCAGAATCCGACGATTGGACAGAACAGTCATTCACCATTCGCTCATTGCGCTTGCAAAGCTCTTCGGAAGATGTTACACCTTGTGGTTGTGCGGCAGAATCGCCTAATGAAACGCATTATGCATTGCTAACCTCATTGCCGCCTGTGCCTCAAGCTGGCATTAATGATCTCTTGCTATTCTTACTGAATTATAAACAAGCAGAGTTTCGTCAAACAAAGCACGAGCTATATGTAGAAGGGGAGTATGTGACGACAGCGCTATCGCTGCTCGATGTAAAAATGATGAGGAATGTGGCGGAGGTTAGTTTTAGATTGGCAGCGCCCTTGAGTGATATCCTATGATCACTCCTGCAACCATGAGCCGTTACGACTAATGATCGCCGAACAAGAGTTATCAGTATTGAGCCCTATATAGCCGCTTGTGAATGAAGTATATCCGGTCAGTTTATTCGGGTCGATCGGATCGTTGTACACTCCGAGAATTACATTGTACCCCAGCTGGCAGACGGGCTCTGTTAATGGGACACCGTGTAATGTCGGCACACCTTGGCGATACACGATTGTTGCTTTATCGACAGCGCCGATGATATTAAAGGTAGTGAGACTATCATAAGGGACGATCTGCAGATCGCAGATTCGTGAATCATCAACAAGAAAAACGTGCCCGATCGCTAATTTACTAATGCCATTCATATCGTTAACCATGGCGTCGAACGGTAAACTATCAACCAGATGGAGGACAAATACGCCGTCAGTAGCCGTTGGATCGATTTCGATGCTATCGGTAATATTGCTAAACAGTAGCGCCGGCCGAGCCTGGGATACTACTTCCCAGCCTATCACCACTTTTGCTTTTTTTGAAATCGTTACGGTGGGTACAGTAGCAGGGAGGATAACCCCGACTATATCGAGGTTATCCGAATGATGAAACCATCCATTCTTACTTAGTACGCTGCCCGGTGGAGGCTGCAGCGGATTCGTTGGGATAGGCCCGAACGACCCTTCGCAGCTACAGAGGAACCCCGATAGCAGTAGGATGCAGCCAAGTAAGAATTTCCTGCTTACGATCTTCATTGATCGATAATCGTGTTACTAATCTTACCGGTGAACGCGATGCCATACCCAGCCGAGGGTATCATTCCACTCATAGATATCGACGCTATCACCAGGGAAAAGAACAGTATCGCCGATCGGGTTTAGCACGGTATCGCCCGGTGTGCGAGTCGTATCGCAGCCACCGTTATGGCCGCCACCACTACCACCGCTATGACTTCCGCCGCCCCAACCGAATGGGTCGTAATAATCGGTGCAGGCTGCGAAGACACCCGTCAGCGCTAGCATTGCTCCGAGGACAAGAATTTTTTTCATATTGAAATGCTCTCCTTTGTTATGAATACGTTGTGATTAGAAATGAATCATAGCAGAATAAGTAACTCCAACCTTGGCGCCTGCGGTAATAGAACCATTCTGCTTAAATGCAACTGTCATCGCTTCCGGGGCAAGCATGAACGAGAATTTATCAGATGCCTGCCAATATAATCCGACTGCTAATTTTCCAACAGGCCCCGGAGTACCAATACCCACAAGAGCCTGTCCGTATAAATGCATATCGAACGGAAGTGAAAACTCATTGACGACGTGACGGTACCAAGCACCGCCCCAATAGATCGCTTGATGTGGGGTCTGCACGCCTGAAGAAAGAAGATAGATCGGGAAGGTCTCTTTGCCAGCAGCAACGCCGATCGTTCCATCGGTGCTAATATCATAACCGGCGCTAAGCACGACTTGATTAATATCACCCGTCGAAGCGCCACTCACGTTGCGGTTCGGAAGCATGATGGCCGTAGTGATGTAATTTGTTCCGAATGAAAATTTTGATGTCCAGCTTTCACTTCTATCAATAGATTCGGTTCGTACATCCAACGGATTTCTTCTTTCGCCTTCACCGATCATTGCATGAAGCTCTTGCTCGCGGATCGAAGCAGGTTCGATGATTGCGAATTTGACGGACTGTTTTTCTTCTACTGCATTATTTATGATTTGATCGTGCTGTGTTGCATCTGGTCTATCGACAGCGGCATCTTGCACCGGAAGAATGCTCTCAACTTCGGCAATGTCTTTTTCCGAAGGAGTTACTTTGTTTTCAATTATTGCAGTATGTACTGGTGGCTCTACTCTTTGGTAGGGCGAGCTGTTATCTATAATAGTATGGGAGGGACCAATTGAGTTGGTGTTCGCAGAATTCGATGGTGAGATCTCTGTTACAGACTGTGGCTTTGCCGCCGCAACAGATCGCTCAATCTTTACCGGAGCTTTATACTCGGCTTGCGGTGCAACCAGTTTCTGAATGCCGAGTGTCGCAACAACTCCTGCTGTAATACTGCCGATTATAATCAACGCCGACTTAAAAATGACCGGCGCTGCCACAGGTGCCGTTGCCACACTTGCAACAGCTACCGGCGAAGAAACAAGATTTGCAAGTAATACTCCCGCTTTTTCAGCGATCTGATCTTGTAAGTAGACCGGCGGCTGTAAGCTAAGCACATCGGTCTCGAAGGCTGCTTTCGATTGCATCGCCGTCGAAAGTTCTTCCTGCAATTGCGGAGAATCTTTCAGCGCTTCGAAGAGCACCTGGCGTTCGGTGTCCGTCGCTTCTCCATCGAGAAAGAGATAGATCAGATCGGAATGGTGTCCTGATATCGACATAATACTTCCTATAAAATCTTAGATGGGCGATTCGAGATATCGTGTCAGCATCACCCGCATTTTCGATTTTCCTCTGACGATCCAGTTGCGTACCGTCGTCATCGGCACATCGAGGATATCGGCGATCTCATGATAGCTTAGTCCGCCATAGACTTGGAGCACCAAGGCTTCGCGCTGATCCTGCGGTAGTAATTCAAGGGACATGGTAATGACCTGCGAAGTCTCTTCGGCTTCCATCGGTATCGGTTCAAAGACGAGATGCATTTCATCTATCGGCACGGTCGGTTTTTTTGCGACCTGATAGTTGATCGAGAGATTCCTCGCAATGCGAAGCAGATACGCTCCGACATTTTCAAACTCGCTATGTTTTGTGATAGCCTGCAGAAATCGTAAGAATGTTTCCTGCACAATGTCTTCGGCATGATCTTCGTAGTTGCAGATACGCCGGGCATAGCGATAGATCCGCGTCGCATAGCGACGATATAACTCCGCGAATGCTGCTTCGCGCTCGGCCGTATCGGCCACGAGCAGCGCGCAGAGTTCGCTATCGCTTTGGGCGGTCATCATCGTGCAGAACCAGTATTCGAATCAGCCATCTAAGACGAATGACCGGAAGGAGTAGTGTTTGTTTCAGGAGAAATAGGGGATAGCCGATAAATACTTAGTCAAGAACCTCGTAATAAATAAAGGATACTAAAGCTCCGTAGGAGTGATCTGTTTGTAGCAATCGTATCACTACAAACCATAGCTCCGGTAGGAGCGGCCTGTTTGAGAACTAAAAGACAGGTCGCTCCTACGGAGCTAATTATTTTAATAAACTGATCAACTACAAACAGGTCGCACCTACGGTGCTTAGCTATCGCTCATTATCCAAAGTAATAACCCTCAATGGAGGTAAAGGTAGTAGAAGGAAGAAGGGAAATAACATTTGTCATTCTGAGCGAAGCGAAGAATCTGAGCTTACAGCAGACGAACATTCAGATTCTTCGCTCCACTCAGAATGACAATAGGAAACTTTTAAAAATCAGAAGGGCGGTTCGGAATTTGCCATCAGCAAATTCTTTACCGCCCTTGCATTCTTTCCCCCGAAAGAACTTTTATAGACTCTTTATTGGATCAGCAGCTTCTGCGAGACTACTGCATTACCGGCCTGGATGCGGAGGATATACACACCCTTCGTTAGTCCGCTCAGGTCGAGATTCACCAGATGATCTCCGGCATCGACACCGCCTGCGAATACATTCTTTACGAGCGTACCCATTGCATCGCTGATCGTGATGTTCACCTGGGTCTGCGAACCATCGGCATTAGCAACGGTCGTGTAGGTGAAGCTTGCCTGAACACCAGTTGGTACTGGGTTAGGAGTTACCGGTGTTACTTTCAACTCTGTTCTTGCCGGATCGCCACCGCCGCCCGGAGCACCTTTGTGGTGGCCAGTTGTATCGTCTTTGCGGTTGGTATCTTTATCCGGTCCGCCGCCAGGGCCGCCCGGTCCTTTGAGGACGAAGCCCATGCAATCTTTACGAACCTGCATCAGGATAGCCTGATTGGCGCGGATGATTACATCAATGGCTTTTTTGAGGGTATTAGCCTGGGTAAAAAGGTCCTTAAGCTTTGCATTGATGTCATGGATCGCAGCGGTATCGCGGGCTTTTACCGCATCCTTGAATTGCTTGCGAAGGGCATTGAGCTGATCCTGAATGGTCTTCATCTGAGCCATATCGTCCTGCAACGTAGCAGCTTGGTCGGCAGGGATAAGGGTTAAAAATACCTGGAAGCAGGAATCGCTCAGGCCAAAGGGTCCCATCGGCGGCGGGCCTTTTTTGAGGCTGTCGCTTGGGTTTGGCTTATGATGTGTGGAATCCGGACGTCCGAAGGGTCCTTTATTACGGCCGCCTCCGCGTTGGGCAAACGAAACACCGCTGACGAGCAGGAGCGCCAGGAGAGCCGTGAATGCGATATTAAATTTTTTCATAACTATTGATTCTATTGAAGTTATACAGTTGTTACATGCTGCGTCTATTGGTAATGACACACCATTTTCAATAAAGTTTAAAGAATTTCAGGGAAATTTCAAGTTTTTTAAAGATTTTTCAAAAAAAAACAGAAATCTAAAAAATACCCGTGGCGCAGGCAGGGATGCTTGCGCCACTATATGTTCCTACAATGATTAAGGAACATTGATAGAAAGTCTACGTAGGGGCATTTTATTTCTACAGTCTTCCTGATTTTTATCGGGACCTATTTATTTTTATGACATCCTACATCGAACAGCTTACGACAATAAAAACCAAATACCATCAATGGGGCCCATTTCTATTACGGGTAGTCATTGGGTATGGAGCAATGGTTCATGGCTGGGCAAAACTAAGTCGAGGACCGGCGGGCTTTGAAAAATTATTAGTTCAAATAGGCATCCCGTTTCCGCACTTGAATTCATGGCTTGTACCCATAACGGAAGTAGGATGTGGCTTAGCTGTCATGCTCGGGGTGTTTGTGAGTTTCGCTTCCATACCACTGATCATAACCATGATCGTCGCAATGATCTTTGTGCAAATGGGGAATGGATTCAGTTCGGTAAACACAATAGGGTTATCGGGAAGCGGGCCGATATTCGGACCTCCCGGGTATGAAATAAATTTACTATATATTGCCGGCCTTCTTTCGCTAATACTTAGTGGTGCCGGGATTTTTTCACTTGAGTCGGTATTTAAGAATTTCAATAAGAGATCGATTCAGCGGACACAGGCTAAATAAGAGAGATTATCTTGGCGCAGCTCCGTAACGCTGGCGTCCCGCCGGCAAGGTTCGGAGGGAGCGAAATCAGCAAAAATAACGAGAACGGATTCAGC
>DASTAO010000157.1:0-5387 GCA_035712525.1 Kapaibacterium sp. (SeqCode) | reverse complement strand
TTTGCCTTATGCTGGGTGGGTGTTATAGTGATCGTTGGATTATACTTGCTGATCTTTAGTATTTAAGCGACCTCACATGCAAAATATTCATCCCGATTTTCGTACCGACATCCCGAATACTGAATATTTCTTTCTCGGCTCTGGAAAGATCCAGGTCGCCATTCAATGGAGCAAAGACCCGTCGGCAACTCCGCTCGGTATCATTTTTTCCCGCGGAAGCCACTTTACCCGAAAACTCGGCAGCCACTTATTTCATACCGAATATGGCCTCGAGCGTACGATGGTAACAGTGATTATCGATGGTGTTCGCTATAAGCCGACGCACGACGGTCTTTCCGTCAGTTGGTCTGAGCATGAAGGTGTCCCGAATGTCTTTGCCAAATGGAACGCCGGTGAGCATGAAGTGATTGAAAGCTTTTGGACCTCACCCGACACCGAAACATTGGTACGTTGGATCTGGATAAAAAATTGTAAGGATAAAAAAGTTGAGGTCGAAGCATCGCTCTATGCAAGCCCCAACAGATTTTCTACGTTCGGCTCCGGCGATTCCCTCTTGTATGCTTCCGGCTATTCACTCTTATATCTCGGCGCATTAGAAGAGGCAGTAGTCCACGAACGCACGATGGCCGTCACGGCCGCTCCGTTCTTCGGCGATTCGAAAGAAGTACATCTTACCTATTCCGATAGTGGTGCACCGACGCTCGATATTGATAATCTGTTCTCGAGCGAAAGCTCCTATTGGCATAATACCTCGTGCATCATCCCGGATGCCAATGCAGCCATCGCCAAAACCTTCGATGCTGTAAAGAACGGGCTACGCGCCGCCATCGGCTCGAACGGCCGGTTCGATGCCAGCATCTGGCAATATGGAATGGAGTGGGGAAGAGATGCTGCTCGCGCCGTCGAAGGATTGGTCTATACCGGCCAATTCGAATTCGCAAAAAAAGTTTTAACGAACATTATCGCGAGGCTTTCAAACGAAGAGGGAATGATCGCCGAAGCCAGCCGCTTCCGCGGTGGCAAGCAGTCCGAACTTGATTCGAACGGCTTTGTACTTTCAGCTATCAAATTATATGTCGATTGGACTGGCGATGATGAATTCCTCGGATTGCACTGGAACAGGATTGCGGCCATTGCCGAATATCCCTTACGCCCTGAATTTCTCGATGCCGAAACCGGCATGTTCAAAGCCACTCGTGAAATTTGGGAGCGCAATGCAGCAATGGGTATTCTCGAAGGTTATGGTGTCTCCCATCAAACGTCCCTGATAAAAGGACTTTCCGATGCTGCCGAACTCGCAGCTCATGTGAACGAAAATGAGCAATATAGCAAATGGAAAGCGGCGTCTGAAAAAGCAGCGAAATCGTTTACGTCGCATCCGACTCACTCGATGATCGAAAACAATCGAGTGATCAAGCGCCGAACTTTCGACGGAAGCCATCAGCTAACCCTTAACTTAGATAAAAGCAAAGGCTTAAAAGAATTTTTTACTGAATTCGCACCACCGTCAATGCCCCTTGCAAAAGAAGGAGAGCATAACCTTGAGCCCGATGTCTCGCAATTATTTCCGATGCTCACCGGACTGATCGACCCGAACAGTGAGATCGCAAAAAATACATTGAGTGATGTTGCAAAATTATGGTCGCAAGCCTGGGATGGCGGCGGCCTCGGCCGCTATGATATTTCCGGCGAGCCCGATTCGCCGGGACCATGGGCGCTTGCAACAATTCTCTTTGCCGAAGCTGCATTAAAATCAGGCGAACAAGAATGGGCCGATAAAGCGATTGAGTGGCTCCATGAAAAGGCAGGAGCCGGCGGTGCATTCTTAGAGTTTTATGGCGATCGCCCGACACCGCCATTACCACCGGTCGGTATTTTAGTGTGGGCTTGGGCTGAATATGCTATTTTAGTTGTTCGTGATATTCTTGGAGCGCAGATCAAAGACGGTAAATTATTTTTCAACCCAAAGCTGGGTCTTGCGGGGCATATCCGTTTCCGCGATCAGGTCGTTGATGTGTCGTAATTATTTTTTTCTTCTTTCTCTATTTTTTTTAGTATCGGTTTTTCTCCCCGCAACGAGTAATGCCGAGCATCTTCGCCTCTATGCTTGTGCTCTTGCCAGTGATGATCCCGCTGACTTCATGGGTGGCAGCTCCATCGGTGCCGGCTTATGGATCAGTGACGACACCGCAAAAACTTGGACTCAAGTAGGTTGGAAGCATGTAAAATGTTACTCGGTCGATGTAGTCGATTCCTCCAACGGACAAATTATATATCTCGCATGCGGTAACGGCCTGATGCGCTCGCTCGATGGCGGCGAACATTGGCGAATGCTAACCGATTGGCGTATCAGCGAAGTAATGGATGTAGCGATCGATCAATCGCATCCAAATACCATCGGCATCGCAACTTCAACAGGCTTATGGCAAACGAACGATCAGGGTATTCACTGGAAAGAAGTCGGCGAAAGGGAATACCGACCGCATCTATATTTCAGCCCGAGGTACGATGCCATCCTTCCGTATAACGCCGATACCATGGGCTCCTCGCTGCTCGAGCTCGACGAACAGGGAAGTGTGCTCTCCAACGGCTCAATGGTAATTCGCCGCAACAAGCACCGCGGAGCACTCTGGTGCATAGGACATTATGATCGCACAATAGTCCTCGGCGGCGAACGCGGATTATTCATAGTTGATACCTCAAACGTCCCGCATAAAATAGCTGATGGCCCAAGGAATGTTCATTCGGTAGTGAACATTGGCAACGAGCTCCTACTTGCTTCGTTATCCGGTGGTGTCTGGAAATATGACCAGACCACTTTCACCCAAAGCGGCCTCGATTCACTGCAAGTCTGGAAAGTGAAGGGAGTGATCATAAAATGATCTACCTCCTCGGTGTTACTTGGTGCGCACTCAGTGTCCTGCTGTGGTTTAAGAGACTCTTTTACCATAGAGGGACACAGCGGTATTCACAGAGGTTTATAGAGACTTTAATTATCGTTAGTTGTTTCGCAACGACAGGCTTTTCTCAATCCGCCGATCAAAGGGAGACCGCCCTCCTAAAGATCGCTGCCCGCGAATATCACCCCACCTTCTCGGCTGTCGCTGCGAAGCTCTTAACGAATGTCGACACCGCAATCGCCTACGAGCAGCTCGATACCTTACTCGAAAAAGAATACGGCGATATGTTCTGGATGACGGGTTGTGCCGGCTTATATTTTTCCTGCAAAGAAATATTACCCGAGCACTACAAGGCACAGATCAGAGAGTGCTGGAAACACTTCACCCCCTATCGCGGCGATACCGATAATCATTTCCTGATGTATTACGGATCGCTCTTGCTCTTCGCCGAAGAGTGGGATTCACTGTCGGCGAGCGAGTGGTTTATGGGCAGATCTTCACAAGAGATTAGAGCCGAATCGAAAGAATGGATAGAGTACTGGCTGCATGAATCAATGAAGTACGGTCAATCGGAATTCGATTCGCCGCGATATCTCTACTACTATATCACTCCACTGCTCTTACTAAGTGAATATTCGAAGGACTCCGTGATCGCAAAAGATTGCTCCACAATGCTTACCCTGATGCTTGCAGAGTATGCGTCACTATATACCGGCAACTCCTACGCCGGCGCACACTCGCGCCAATCGAACGATGCCGCACTTTCCGGCACTTCAGCTGAGTGCACGGCTTATGGCGAATATTTTTTTGAAGATTCAGTCACTCACATATTGCCCGATCTTGCTTTCGCCGCCGCAACTCAGTATGAAGTATCGCCGCTAATTAGGAGTATGGCTCACGAACGGAAGAAACCTTATGAGAATTTCCAGATCGAACGCACCCGCCGCCGGATCAGAAATGAAAAACCTGCTATCAAGCCCGTCAGAAAATATACCTATGTCACGAATGCCTATTCGCTCGGCTCGATCGAAGGTGGTATCGTGAATCCGATCCAGCAGCAATCGTGGTCGCTCGTATTGAACTCACGGCAGCGATACAATACGATCACGGGCTTACATCCATATTATTCGGCAACCGAACTCGGCACCTTCTTCCCGGAAGAACCCTCGTTCATGCTTGAAAAGATCGAAGGAGTAAAAACCGGATATATCAGCGCCGATAAATTTGTCGGAGGTTCGCCATACGAAACGATCTGGCAGCGAAAAAATCAGATCCGTTGCTCGTACGCAATACCCGAAGACGCTCAGCATTGTCATGTCGATATCTTCATTCCCGATTGGGGAAACATTGTTGAATGCGATTCAACCGTCTGGCATCAGGTAACGATGCTCTTCGGTAAAGTACAGATCTTATTAAATACCGAAACGGATTTTTCACTAACCACCGTGCAAGGTGGGTATAGACTTCGGCTAAAACTCGATAGCGGCCGCACATCCTACTGGCTCGTCGCCAAACGTATCGGCGCACTTAATGAAGACCGCGACCCCTACATGTTCTCAGGCGATGGCGTCTATAAATCCAGAGAAACAAAATGGCGCATCCGCTCGCCATTCCTAAACCTGAAATACGGAAGCACCAGCTTCAAACTAAGCGACGGCAAGAACGAAGAAACCTACTCTCTATCAGCACAAAAAAGAAAGTAACCTCGAAGCAATCCCCACCTATCTTCGCGACATCTCGATGATACCCCATCGTTAGCGCCGTAGGTGCGACCTGTTGCCAAGGATACAAACAGGCCGCTCCTACGGAGCTCATAACTTTTTAGTCAATAGAGTACTACAAACAGGTCGCACGTATGGCGCTCAGACCATATCTCTTTTCCCCAACACCCACTCATTGATCTTCTTCACTAGCGGTATCGTCATCTTATGCCGCCCATTATATTCATAATACTCTACCTCGGCATTCTTCTCTTTGTAGAATTCAACCGCCACTTTCGATTCCGAAGTCGGCAGCACTTCATCCCTCGTGCCGTGAGTAATGAGATACGAAGGAAGCGAAGAGGGCAGCGGCCAGTGTGTTACCGGCCTCGGAAAAAATCCGCTCATCGGGATCACCCCTTTTGGCTTCAGGATTCCTCTAAGTGAAAGAATATGACACATCGCTCCGCCCTGACTAAAGCCTGATAGAAATAATCGGTCGTTCGAAATCTCTTTTTCGGCCACCATTGCCTCGATCTGTTTTGTCAGAATCTCTTCCGATTCAGCAAAGCGGTCTTCGGTAAAGGTCTCTATAGGATTGCTATAATCATACGGCAAAAACCACTCGTATTCTCCCTTTGGTGAGTCGTAGGTTGCGCGGATGGAGATCACGTGAAATGAAGGATCGAGCAGCCCCTCGATGGAAAAAATGGTCTCGGCTTTGGCAGCTCGGCCATGTAGCAGAAACAGCACGGGAACCTGGGCTAAAACCCCGGTTTTGGGCAGG
>DASTAO010000156.1:0-5927 GCA_035712525.1 Kapaibacterium sp. (SeqCode) | reverse complement strand
AAGTATCGGTACGAAATGCAAAAGCGTGACCGCGTCGCAAAAGCGTCGCAGCACAAGCAGTTGATGAAAGAACTACGCTTTCATCCAGGTACCGACACTCATGATTTTGATTTTAAACTGAAGCATGCCCGCACCTGGATCGAAGAAGGTCATAAGGTAAAGGCAACGGTTCAGTTCAGAGGCCGTCAGATCGCGTATAAGGAATTCGGTGAGAATCTCTTACGACGCTTTACCGAAGCCCTCGTCGATATTGCAAAGATCGATCAAGAAGTCGGACTTTCTGGTAAGCTCATGACGATGGTCTTTTCCCCGAAGGGAAAAGGCAGCGGCAAGAAATCTGACGATCAGCAGCCGCAATCCGATGGCGGAAAGAAAGAGCCGACGGAATTTGCATTAAAGCTGAAGCTCGCGACGAAGAAACCTTCGGAAGAGCCCAGCACAGAATAATTTTATTACGACATACTACAATGCCAAAAACTAAAACTCATTCCGGCGCAAAGAAGCGCTTCAGCGTAACCGCCAGCGGCAAGGTCAAACGTGGCAAGCCGTATCATAGCCATATCCTGACCTCGAAGACCTCAAAGCGCAAACGCTCGCTTCGCCAGACGACAACGCTCGCCGATGTCGATACGAAGCGCATCAAAAAGCTTTTGGCTCAGTAACCACTTTCGGTTGCTAAGGTTTTTATCAAACCCCGTGTAACATACACGGGGTTTGATTGTTTTTAAAGGCACTATGCACACGACCATGCTCCGGCTTTCTGTTCTTTTTCTTTTTATTATCGTTACGGGGTGTAGCAATTCAGCCGTCGATACTATCGACAAATTCGATACGCCACTTTCGGGCATTATTGATTTCAACGATCACGATACAGGCAGTGGTACATTGTACACTTTGGATTTTGCCAACAATACCCTCACTAAATTGCCCTTTAACGGCTTTGGACCTGAGCGTACACCTGAAAACACTATCCTATATGCCTACCTCGGCATCAATGGTGGAATTTCAGAAATAAGGATAGATAGTACCCCAATTCCTTCAACGTCTATCGGTGGGTTCAATCCAAGACTTTCACATGATGGAAAATTAGTTGCTTCTGAAACGAGTAATAACCTAACATTTGTAACTGAGCGAACGACTGGAAAGATACTCTATCGCTCAGATTCTATTTTTATTTTGGCCGCTTCACCGAGCTGGACGTCTGATGGGAACATAATAATTATGGGTGCTACGGCTACTCAGGCAGGCCTCTTCTCAATATCCCCGAATTCAAAATTATTTTCATATCTTGGACCAGGGGGATTGTATCCGAATGTCAGTGCCGACGGTACAAAGATCTGTTACGTCAAGAACCACGAGCATATTTTCGTATCAAATATCGATGGCAGCGGCGAAATACAATTAACCGATACTGCAAGTAATTATCATCATCCGTGTTGGTCGCCCAATGGCAAATGGATCGCTGCTTTTGCTATATCAGCAAATCCTAAATTAGTCCCTGATAAACTATTATTTATTAGAGTTTCCGATCATTCTGTTGTCGATGCCAGAAAGTATTTCCCGACAGGTTCTTTCGGTAATTTCTTGTACCAATTAAGTTGGAAGTAGATAGTTTATTGCAATAGAAGAATTCTTCCGTATTTTTGCATTTTCCACTTTGATCTATTTGTTACGTCTTGCAATATTTGCATCCGGTAAGGGCTCAAATCTTCGCGCGATCTATAATGCTATTCGCTCAGGCGAACTCAAGGGTGCCGAACTGGCACTGGTGTTATCGAATAATTCAACTGCCGAAGCCTTAGCCTTTGCCCGTGAGCATGAGATCGAAGCACTGCATTTGTCCCCACTGACAACCGGCGCCGAGCAGTACGAAGCTGAACTGTTACAGGCAATGAACGATCGGTCGATCGATCTGATAGCATTAGCCGGCTATATGCGGAAAATACCCGATTCCCTTATCGAAGCCTACAAAGGCAGGATCGTTAACATTCATCCGGCATTGTTACCCGAATTTGGTGGCAGCGGGATGTATGGAAGCTATGTTCATGAAGCCGTACTCAAAGCCGGTAAGAACAAGACAGGGGCATCGGTTCACTTTGTCGAAGGAGAATATGATAGCGGCAGGATCATTCTTCAAGCTGAGTGCTCGGTAGAACCGGACGACACCCCACAATCGCTTGGCAAACGAGTATTGCAATGCGAGCATGAATTATATCCGAAGGCATTACAGATCGTAATAAATACTATACTAAGTTCTAAATAGAGCTAATGGACCATCCTATTAAAATAAAAACCGCCGTACTTTCCGTATCCGATAAATCCGGCCTGAAAGAACTTGCTACCGAATTAGCGGAGCACCACGTCGAATTATATTCAACCGGTGGTACCGAAAAATTTCTTCGCGATAATGGCTTTGAAGTAAAAAGCATTTCCGATCTTACTCATTTCCCGGAAATGATGGATGGCCGCGTTAAGACGCTTCATCCGGCTGTTCATGGTGGGTTGCTCTATCGCCGTGACGATCCTGTCCATGTTGTCCAGGCAACCGAGCATAAGATAAAAGCGATCGACTTACTGGTTGTTAATCTCTATCCCTTCGAAGCAACTGTTGCAAAATCGGATTCGACCCACGAAGAGATCGTTGAAAATATCGATATCGGCGGCCCGGGAATGCTACGCAGCGCCGGGAAGAATTATGAATCGGTTGCGCTGCTCACTTCCCCATCGCAATATCCGGAGTTCATTAAAGAGCTGACAGATAGTAAGGGTCAGACAACGCTAACTCTTCGTTTAAAACTTGCTGCCGAAGGCTTCGAGCACGTTGCCAGATACGATAGAGCTATTTCAGATTACTTCCTGACCTATACCGGAGCAAAACTTCGCTACGGCGAGAACCCGCATCAAAATGCTTTTGTAACCGGCACATCCCTTCGCGAACTCTACAATCAGCTCTGGGGTAAAGAGCTCTCGTTTAATAATTATCTTGATGCCTCGGCTTCACTTGAGATAATCTCAGAATTTCTCGATGATGAAAAGCCCGTCGTCGGTATCATCAAGCATACTAATCCTTGCGGCATTGCCGAAGGCAAGGATGTACTCGAGGCTTTTGAACGAGCCTTCAAGACCGATACTGAAAGTCCATTTGGCGGCATCATTGTAATGAACAAGCCTTGCACTAAAGCATTGGCCGAACGAGTCAATGAATTCTTTAGCGAGGTTATCCTTGCTCCGAGCTATGATGACGACGCCTTCGAACTCCTGAAGAAAAAGAAAGACCGCCGCTTGCTTCGGTACGATGCTAAGCGATTACAGTCGGCATTAGCAACTGAAAAACAATCGCGAACGATTGTCGGCGGCAGCCTTACACAGGATAGAGATATTCAGCTTTATTCTACCGAGCAATTGACCTCCATAACCGATCGTAAGGCAACTGCCGATGAACTTGCCGGACTTATCTTTGCGTGGAAAATTTGTAAGCACGTAAAAAGCAATGCAATTGTTTATGCCGCAACCGATAATGGCTATGCCAGAACGATCGGAATCGGCGGCGGACAAACCTCTCGGGTAGCTTCAAGCAGGATCGCTGTAGCCAATGCAAAACGCTTTGGCCACGACCTAAAAAATTCTCTGGTTGCCAGCGATGCTTTTTTCCCATTTGCCGATGGACTTATCGAAGCAGCTGATGCCGGAGCGATCGCTGTGATTCAACCCGGTGGCTCAATCCGAGATGAGGAAGTCATTACCGCTGCTAAGGAGCGCAGCATCTCACTGGTGTTGACCGGCATGCGACATTTCAAACATTGATCTTTATTTTTAGACTTTTCGACGAAGAATGTTAAATCTGTTCAGCGCTGATATAGCGATCGATCTCGGGACTGCTAATACCCTCATTTACATGAAGGGTAAAGGCATTGTTCTTAATGAGCCCTCGATCGTGGCATACGATACTACGACAAAAAAGATCATTGCTGTCGGCCGCGAAGCTCAGGCAATGCTTGGCAGGACGCATCGTGATATCCAGACGATCCGTCCGATGAAAGACGGCGTTATCGCCGATTTTGAAATCGCCGAAGGAATGCTTCGCTCGTTGATCAAAAAATGTCACCCGTCCTGGATGCCTTCGCGACGAATTGTTATCAGCGTTCCGAGCGGCATTACCGAAGTAGAAAAGCGTGCTGTTCGCGATAGCGCTGAGCATGCCGGCGCCAAGGAAGTGCATCTTATTTACGAACCGATGGCTGCTGCGATTGGTATCGGTCTCGATGTCGATGCCGCCGTTGGTAATATCATCATCGATATCGGTGGTGGTACAACTGAAATTGCTGTTATTGCTCTATCTGGAATTGTCAATCAGGAATCGCTTCGTACGGCCGGCGATGAATTAACGGATGCTGTTGTCCTCTTCTTTAAGAAGAATTACAATATGCTTATTGGTGAACGTACTGCAGAGCTTATTAAGTGTCAGGTCGGCAGCGCGATGCCACTTGAAGAAGAATTGATGGTCGAAGTAAAAGGCCGTGACCTTGTCGCCGGTATTCCAAAAACTATTGAAGTATCAAGTGTTGAAGTCCGCGATGCCCTTGCTGAACCGGTCAACCAGATCGTCGAAGCAGTAAAGCGCAGTCTTGAACGTACTCCTCCAGAATTATCTGCCGATATTCTCGATCGAGGCATGATGCTTTCCGGTGGTGGTGCTTTATTGAAGGGCCTTGACGAACGCCTTCGTTTAGAAACAAACCTTCCTGTGCACGTTGCCGAAGATCCGCTAACAGCAGTTGTCCGTGGTGCCGGTCGTGTCGTCGATGACATTCAAAAATACATGAAAGTACTCTTAAAGAGCAAACGATATTAATCGAATTGACGAGTGCGGCGACTTATTCAATTAATTATTCTCTTTAAAGAATATGTAGTCCTTGGGGTACTGGTCTTAGCTTCGTTTCTATTAATGGCCATCTCTCAGACTAATGAGGTACAGCCATTGCGGGGAATGGCTACTATCATCGTCGGTTCACTTCAAAGTACCGGTTCGTGGATACCAAATCCTTTTGCAATCTCCCGAGAGAATGACGAACTTCGCGATCGTAATATTCTCCTCACTACCGAACTTGCCAATCTTCGCAAGGCAAAAGGTGAAAATGCCGAGCTTCGGAAATTGCTTGGCCTAAAGAATAATCCCGGCTGGAAAGTAGTCGCTGCCGATATTGTTGGCAAAACAACCATCGGCGAGCGCAATATGCTCACTTTAAATGTCGGCAACGGTGATAATGTAGAGAAGGGAATGCCCGTTATTACCGACGGTGGATTGATCGGAAGAATTTTTACGACGAGTATCGGTTTCTCCATGGCAGAAGGATTATTCAATCGAAATCTTCGTATTGCCGTCAAGATAGCCCGTACTAGAACCGACGGAATCCTTAGCTGGGAAGGCGGCGATGAATTGCTCGTTCGAAATATTCCGAAAGCATTGGATGTGCAGGTAGGAGATGAGGTTGTGACAAGTGAATATTCAACCTTGTTTCCATCCGATATTTCAGTTGGTACTGTCGTTAGGATCGAGCCTGAAGCAAACTCATTCTTCCGAAAAGTCTATCTACAACCAACTGCTCATCCGATGCAGGTTGAGCATTGCTTTGTCGTCTTAAAAGATGGACAGACGGAGAAAGAACGGGCTGCCCTGCAGACGCGGGTTACCGATTCGTTGAATAAACCTGTTAAGAAGCCGGTAAAATAATGCCATATCTTATTGAAGCGGCTGCGGCAATTATTGCGGTGATCCTCCAGGTCGTTGCCAGTAACTTCGTTTCAATTCTCGGGGCTGTTCCCGATCTGGCATTGATCGTTGTCGTTTGGACGGTGATCAAGCGAGGGCAATTAGTGGCAGAGTTAAGTGGTTTTGCTCTTGGTCTTATGCTCGATATTTTTTCAAG
>DASTAO010000155.1:0-10360 GCA_035712525.1 Kapaibacterium sp. (SeqCode) | reverse complement strand
AAACCAGCAAAGAAACCCTCAAAACCGGCGAAAAAGCCTGTGGCAAAAAAGGCAGCTCCAACTGCAAAGAAAACCGCGGCTAAACCGAAGAGTGTATCCTCATCATCGTCCGCCCCGAAGAAGAAGTCCCTTCGCAAGGCTGCCAACGACCCTATTAAAAAATCTATACCAGTGAACGAAACCAAATCGAAATCCAAAACGAATGCTGCTCCGGCAATGAAACTAACGGCCAACGATAACGATGTTATCGCTAACGCCAAAAATCATTACGGAAAGAAAGACCTTGAATTTTTCAAAACCGAGATCCTCAAACAGCGCGACGAAGCTAAAGAAGAATTCGATATCATCAGCCATCAGCTGCTCGATACCTCCGGTGAATACGATGCCGAGAACCAGTCCTTCTCGCTTCACACCGCCGAACAAGGCTCCGATGCAATGGAGCGCGAAAAGCAATATCTCCAGGCTCAGCGCACGAGCGATTTCATCAAGAAACTCGACGAGGCCCTCGAACGCATCGATCGCGGTACCTACGGCATCTGTGTTATCTGCGGCGAGCTGATCGAAAAGCAGCGCTTGCTAGCCGTGCCGATCACGCAAAAGCATGTGCTCTGCAAAAATAAAACGCAGGCTAAGAAATTCTCAGCATCCGAACCGTACGCATCTATCGAGGAATCTGTTGAGTGAGCGATACTCTCGTAGTTGAGACCACACGCCCCAAAAAATCACTGGCTATCTATTGGGTAGCCGTTGGCGTTGTTATCATCGATCAACTGACGAAGCTCCTTGTCAAAGGCTCGTCTGCCCTTGGTTTTCCGGGAATGCCCTTGCATTCCTCGAAGCCGTTCATCGATGATATTCTTCGCATCACCTACGTCGAGAATCCCGGCATTGCCTTCGGCATCAATATTCCGGCGATGAAGATCTTCTTCTCGCTCTTTTCCATCGTCGCGGCAATCGCCATTTTCATCTACATCCAACGCAATAGTACAAAGCTCACTTCCTGGGAGCGCTTTGCGTTGGTACTGATCATGGGCGGCGCCATCGGTAATCTTATTGATCGGTGCTTTTACGGAGTCATCTTCGGCGAAGGAAAATTATTCTACGGGCTCGTTGTCGATTTTCTCGATTTCGGCTACAAAGAGAATTGGTGGCCCGTGTTTAACATCGCCGATTCAGCCGTATCGGTCGGCGTAACGATCTTAGTGCTGACCCTCCTGCGAAAGAAACCCGTTCAACAAACGGCTGCTGTATAATAATAGTAAGCTCGGCGTACATAACGCTAAGCACTCACCACTAAAAAATAGTGAAACGCTCCGTTGCTCCGATCGGCTCGATGCCTGCTCCGCCGAAACTGGCGGATTACCGGATCTTTACCGTAACCGTCGCTGCCGGTGAGCGCCCCGAACGTCTCGACCAATATCTCGCCAGAGTGATCGCGAATACCTCGCGTTCGAAAGTTCGTGAAGCCATCGATTCCTGTGCGGTCTTCGTCAATAACCGCATCGAACCGAAACCGGCGTATCAAATAAAAGGCGGCGACATCATAGAAGTATTCATACCGAAACCGGAGCTCGGTCCGGTAAGCGCCGAAAATATTCCGCTCGATATTGTCTTCGAAGACGACGACATTATCATCATCAATAAGCCGCCGTCGATGGTCGTCCATCCGACGCCGATGACCCGCAGCGGGACGCTCCTCAATGCATTGATGTACCACATTGAGGGAATCGCCGATCACCTCGACGATCCCGACCGCGCCGGCATCGTACACCGGCTCGATAAAGATACTTCCGGCTTACTCGTTGTTGCAAAGAACGAATATTCGCATCGCAAATTAGCGCGCCAGTTTTTCGATCACACTGCTCACCGGATTTATAATGCAGTGTGTTGGGGAGTGCCGAAGAATCGTTTTGGAAGGTTGGTCACCCAGATCGATCGCCATCCGAAAGATCGCAAGAAATTTGCCGTTGCCAAGGAAGGTGGCAAGACGGCAATTAGCGAATACATCGTCCTCGAGGAACTCGCCGGATTTTCGCTCGTCGAACTTCGCCTCGAGACCGGAAGAACGCATCAGATCAGGGTACACATGCAGCATCTCGGCCATCCCGTCTTCGGCGACCCGCACTACGGCGGCCGTACGATGCGCGTGATCAATAAAGACGTCCCGCATTTTCGCCAATGGGTAGAAAACCTACTCGCCAGTTTTCCAAGACAAGCACTGCATGCCAGATTACTACGCCTCTATCATCCGCGCACCGAAGAACTAATGGAGTGGCAAACCGAACTTCCGGAAGACATGATGTATGTCTTAGGCGAGATTAGAAGGATGACGAACTTAGTGTATTAGCACGGTTGTTGAATTTCCGTGATCACCATTGAACAGATCAGAGCGTACGCCGACCGAATTGTAAAAGAATTCGACCCTGAGCGTATCATCTTATTCGGATCATTTGCTTCGGGAATACCGACGGTAGATTCGGATGTAGATCTGATGGTGGTAATGCCATTCTCCGGAAATTCCGTTACGAAAAGTGCCGATATCTTAAGACGCACCGCCCCGACGTTCGCTATCGATCTTCTGGTACGTTCTCCCGAATCGATCGACCGTCGATTGGAAATGGGTGACTCGTTCATCCGCGAAATAATCGCAACCGGTAAACCCCTCTATGAAAAAGCAAACGGAAGAGTGGGTTGAGTTTGCTGAAAACGATTTTAGTGTTGCTCAAGAATTATTCTTGAGAAAAACAAAGCCGGTATTTTCTCACGTCTGTTTTAATGCCCAGCAATGTGCCGAAAAATATTTGAAAGCACTATTGATCGAGCTCGGACATCCCATCGAACGAACTCATAATCTGGCGCGGCTACTTGATCTTGTGGTCCAACACAAACCGGAATTAGAGCTGCATAAAGTACCACTGATCGTCTTAAGCCGTTACGCAGTCGAATTTCGCTATCCGGGCGAAGAACAGCCCGATAAGCATTCGGCAAGTGATGCCCTTGCCATCGCGGCGGATATTCGAGGATTAATTAGATTGGAATTAGGATTAGAAGGATAACGAACTTAGTGTATTAAAGCCCTCTAGGAAAAAGCATCGATAGTATCCGCCTTATAACTTTCCAGGATATTGTGCTTTGAATGTTCCATTGTGAAGTGTTATCACTGAGTCTTTTTCGATCGCAGTAAAAGAGATCGTCCCAGAAATTAATCGTAACGTTGTATCAATGGCTGTTATTTCCAAAGTACCATGATGAAGGTGATCTGTATAGAAATGATGGAAGCTGCTATCGCTTGCCTGCCGTACGAACCAGGCATATGAACCGGTTGATGAATCACCCAATGAATAAGTACCAAGCCCGGTAAAATTACTTACGACAGTAAGTCTGCTATCGGGATAGCTAAATTTAATCACATATAACGTAAAGGTACCATCCAAATGAGCATAGAGTTGAAGTGAAGGTCCCGTCCAAACCGGATAACTTGCCCACCAGTTGTTATTTTCAATTATGGCATCAAAATGCTCACCATTAGGGCCAATATACTCAACGGGGGAGGGATCACCAAAATAATCAAAGCTCGGCGAACAAGAGGAGCAGATTGCTAAAAGGAATGCGAAAATGAGTCCTTTTTTCATACGTTTAATAGTAACAAATAACCTAACGCGAATCTGCTACTTTTGTTACCACATCCCACTCCTTCTCGGTAACCGGCTGCACCGATAACCGCGAGCCTTTCTGCAGCAGGATCATCTTATCAAGGCCCTTCACATTCCGAAGATCCGAAAGCAGGATCGGATTCTTGAATTTCTTTTTGAACTTGATATCGCGCGAATACCAGATCGGATTTGCCGGCGAGGACTTTGGATCGAAATGCGAATCCTTCTTATCCCATGCCGTCGGGTCAGGCTGAGCATCGCTCGATATCTCGGCGATTCCAACAATGCCGATCACATCGGCGCTTGAATGATAAAAGAACGCCAGATCGCCTTTCGACATCGAATCGCGGAGAAAATTCCGAGCAGCATAATTTCGCACACCGGTCCAATCGGTTTTTCCATCGCGTTCAAGATCGTCGATGGAATACGAAGTAGGTTCGGTTTTCAAGAGCCAGTAATTCATAGGTAGGAAGTTTTTATAAGTTGTAAGCCAACCATGAATTAGCTATGGCAATTCCCGAATGAGTAGTTAGTAGCTAGTAATCAGTAGTCATCGGAATAGTAGGGCGTGGCTGTTGTTAAAAACAGCATCATTCTGAATCAAGCGAAGCACCGGGATGGCCCCTCATCGGTTTTCGCGAATAGCGTGATCCAATTTCAAAAAAAGTTAATACGTTCAAGATCAATATTCTCAATAAGCACTCTTGCTCCAAAAAATAATGGATATAAGGCTGTAAGCAGCGCCGGGGAATCGGGTTCATGACGCACTCGGAGCCCGAATTCCTTGATTTCAAAAGAATTCTTACTAACTATTGCTCCAAAACCTTTTTGAGCAAGGTGGGCGAGTTCCGCATATTTATGCCGGATGCTAAATTCTATTGGGAGGTATAGATCCATTAGCTCCTTGGCGTGGAATGCTTTCGCAAATCGACCGGTCAGAACTGGATGGATCGTTTCGAAAGAATTGATCCATTGGGTGCCCAGCTGGACTTTCTTTTGTTCTTCAATGCTCAGCGTTTGCAAGGACTGGTAAAAAACCGAAGAGGCAAACGCCGATTGTTCGCGGTCTTCGTCGAGCAAGACCTGGTAGAGTTCTATATTTAATTTTTCTTTATAGTACTGTCGCTTTCCACTACGCTCGAAAGAGAAATTCATGATAGTAAGAGATGTATGGGAATCCCTAAATGGCAACAGTCTAAAAGTAGGTATGTTCCACCAAAAAAAGGAGTATTCGAGGCGCCGATATTCTATCGGCCCTCTTGGCTACAAATTATTACACTCGTTTTCTCAACAAAATAAAAGAATTCTACCGATATAGTTTCCAAAGTGTAACTACTTCATTCTCTGAGTGTTTATGTGCATAGGATTATTAGATTTTTCTTTCACGGTTCCGTTCTTTCGTTCACTAATTAAATCTTCCCCATTATGCGCTATGCTTGCGCGGTTGTGATATGCCTATGGTGCTGGGGCTGCGGCAGCACGGAAGTAACTACAATTGAGCGTTCGAGGCAGTCAGTGTTCACCTCTTGGGAGAATCTCGACCGTCAGGAATTGCTGCGTAATTACTCGACGCTCTGCAATGTCGTCGATACCATACTTGTCGAAAGCAATGCCTTGCCCCGACGCGAACGCCAGTGGAATCATGCTGTTGGCTATTTCATTCGTGCCAGAGCCGAAGCCCGCCTCGACCGTCCCCTCGATGCCCGTCGGCATATCCTCATGGCCCTCGATTCCGGTTATCGCAACGATGCCATCATGGAAAACGACTCGGTCCTGATCCGATCGGTAGGGAAGCGCTGGTTCGATTCCGTCATTACCCTCTGGGCCGACATTCAGCGCGATAAACGCTCTCGCTGGACACCGCAAAATGCGATCGTTCTTGCTCCAAAAAAACAGTTCGATCACAAGCCGATCATCATCGCCCTTCATGGCGGCAACTCAAGCTACGACGAATTCGCTTCCCATTTTCTTGCCGTCCCCGATGAGCTTCATGCCGTGATGGCGTTTCCAACGGGCCCGATCAAATACTCCGCCATTTGTCATGCATGGCCGAAAGAAAGCATTGCCTCGGATTCCGTGATCTTTGCCGCCATCGATAGCGCAAAACAAGTGCTAGGCACCGATACAACTAAAATCGTCATTCTCGGTTATTCGCAAGGAGCAGCAACAGCGATCGGATTTTCCATGCGACATCCGAACCTCGTAAGCGGTATCATCTTGTTTTCAGGCTTTACCTCCGAGAGCTTTTCCGATTCGATGGTAGCTCAGGCAACCCATGATAGCCTTAAGTTCTATGCCATCTCCGGATCGACCGATGCTCCTCAATTTCTCTCGACTCTTCATCTTCTTTCAGCGCAGGCAAAAAAGATGCGACTGCAATTTTATTTTGAAGAACGCGCAGCAATGATGCACGGAGTCCCGCTCCACGCCGATAAAGAAGTCTTAAAAGCCTGGAATTGGCTGCATGAAAAAACGACCTCGGTGGATGATAATTAAGGTAACATTGTGGAAAGAGTATTCGTAGGTGCACCGAATCCTACGGTAATTGGCCTTACCGTTGTCACATCCAAGTATTGATCGACAGTCGCCTGAAAACCAAAATACATTTTGGCATAGATAGTATCGCGCGACTTAAAAAAATTCAAGAGGTCACTTTCATACAATGGCCGGTTCATAGAATGATTTGATCCGATAAAATATGGGTACTCTGTAAAAAAAGTCTTATAACTATGAATGTCAGTCGGATCGATGTTTGGTGTGTTGCTAAAATAAAGTCTTGCCTGTATCACTGCCGAATCCGGAGTATCGGCCGAAAAATCATAATAGATATTTCCTTGTCCAGTGCTGCTCTGAAACACAAACCCATCGAGTCTTGCGGTAAAGTGAAATTGCTGCTGCAAATTTACTTCACCATAATAAACAGTCCCGCCGCCAAGAAATTGGTATGATGTATTGCGCATCGTATCGAACCCCGGCTTTGTAAAGCTGATCGAATACGTCCGAGAGGGAAGATCTTTAAACGACCACATCCCCTCGGCATCTGTCGTTGCAGTAAGCGTAGTCCCTTCAAGATGCACGATCGCTCCACTAGCATCACTCAGTTGTCTGGCAGTTGAATCAAAGAGAATGATTCGTCCCTTGAACTCCCCCGTAGGAATATCACCACCGGAAGTTGAGGTAGTATTATCACTGCTGCTGCAGGATGAGAGTAGGAATACGATAATTCCAACTCCAAGAATATAGAATATTTTCATGTATCTTCAAAGATCATGGCATTGTGATCGAAAGTACATTCGAACTTTTTCCATAAGAAGCATAGACTCTTGTATAGGTTTTCATGTCATAATAATACAGTAGCTGATATATATAAGGGTATGCACGGAAGTAAACAGTTTCGCCGGAAGCAAATCCTGAGAGTAACTCTGCATTATAGAATAGGGTAACTTCTCCGCTAATAACAGTGTCGGCGGCATATTTATAAAACCGGTTCGGCAGGTAAATCTGCTGATAGCTTGATGGATCGGAGAGATCTAAGTTCGGATTGCGACTTGATATTAGAATATTTCCAATGTATGTATTAGTTGGCGTATTGATAGGATAGTGGTAATAGATCACCCCATTCTGATTATGAAAAAGACCAAAGCTGTCTTTTATCGGGACGGTGGGACTAATAACCGCATCGAGTATCACAGCGAATGTTGGCGGCTGCTCCATGGTAAATGGATAATCCGTCGTCGTAAACCACAATGTACTGCCACCTAAAAATTGGAATTGGCTAAGCAAAGTCCCATATCCTGGCTTGCTAAACTTCAGATCATACGTCCGGCTCGGAAGATTCTCGATCATCCAAAGCCCGCCGGTATCAGTCACCGCCGAAAAATTCGTACCGACAAGCTCGATCCGTACTCCGCTCTTGTCGCTAACAAGCTGCCCGCTGCTATCATAAAGCACGATCAGCCCCTTCAACGTCCCGGTAACATCCGAACCGGAATTCACCACGGTCGTAGAGCTATCCTTGCAACCTCCGACAAATAAAAGTATGAGTATGGTGCCTACTCGCATTGCATGGTTTGCCCAAATTATAGTTAAAGTTTTCATAGTTATTTAACAATAGCTGAAAGAATGTTAGAGCCTTCTGATGTCCCAATTGGAGTATAAGCACGGGTTTCAGGGTCGATAAAAGAGTCAGGGCCACTTGATTGAACTGGGAACCCCTGATATCCTATCGTTGGTATCGTTGTCAAGCATGCATACATTCGACAATACATTGTATCTCCTATAGCAAAATAATTGCCAGGAGAAATTATGGGTATATTTATATTGATCGATGTTGGTGTCGTGTTCGCATGGAAGTAATAACGATTTCCATCTGATAGATATGAGTATAAATAAGAAGCCCGATTAGTAATGTCTATTTCTCGAGATTTTCCAAATAATGTTATACTACCAAACCAGACTGGTGTCCTTTCAATAACAAAAATGTGCCCTGAGACCAAGCCTCCAACCTGAAATGTCAATGAATCAGCACCGACTGACAGCAAATCAAGCTCTGCCTTCATCTTCGCAGGCTGCCTAATAAGTAACACCTGATTATTATCCGAAAGCCAGATAGTACTCCCCCCAAGAAACGCAAATTGAGATTTATATGGCTGATACCCGGCCTTTGAATATTTAATGATATACGTCCGAGTCGGGATATTATTGATCTCCCAGTAACCGGTTGAATCGGTAACGGTGGAATAGGAGGTTCCGATCAATTCAACTTTGAACCCCGTGCGCTCAGTAGCAACACCATTCGAATCGATCGCACCAATGATGCCCTTTAAATTACCGGTAAGATCGGTCGAGCTATTGGTCGTATCACTATCGCTGCATCCGACAAACGGAAGCAGTAAGAATAGAAATAGAATGGCTATACAGTATTTCATTTTCAATTATCCACGCGTAGCCGCAGGCTTCAGCCTGCGTATTTCAGACACAATATCGTATCAGTAAAGAGCCCAGGCTAAAGCCTGCGGCTACTAACTAAGAACTTAAAGCTAAAAAATTACTTCAAAACAAACGCCAACACATTCGACGCCGCGCCATAATTAGCGAACGTGAGTTTACCATCTTTGTCATAAGTGTATTCGATCACCGATCCATTGATAGGATAAGCCCTGAAGTAAACCGTTTCGCCGGTGTTAAAACCGGATAGTAATCCTGTCTGCGGAAATAACTCGGCATCGATGTTCAGCCGAGATCCGGTAAACGACCCCGCACCTTGAGCAATGGCAGTAATGAATGAACCCGGGACAGTTATATCAAGATCGGCGCTACGGCCACTGATAAAGATCGCTCCGCCACTACCGCCAGCATCGTCTGATAAATGCGCATGGATCCCCCCAGCAGCAGGCTCCCCGACAGTTGTCGGTGGCACAACAGCATCGAGCGTTACTGTAAACGTAACCGGCAACGGCGGATCGATCACCCGGCTATCGCCACAACTGCTCGTAACCAGAGCAGTAAGGATCAGCAATAAGAAATAATTGTATTTCATCATATCAATTTCCTATTGCATAACGGCTGAAAGAACATTTGAACCTTGACCATAACCATCAATAATGTCTGTGCCCGTTTTGACATCATGGTAGGTAGTTAATATTAAAAAAGGGAATGCACGAAAGTAGACGGTTTCCCCAGGTTTATAACCATTCATATACTGATAGTAGAGAATGGATTGGAAATTAGCAGAAGAATCATTGATGCTTGTATTGTAGAATTCTCCTCCGGATCCAATATAAATGTAGGTCGAAGGATCATTAATATCAATATTGGGTGTATGGCCAGAAAGGATAGCATATTGAATTCGTGCATGATTTCCGGGAGTATTCATGGAAGTATGACAATATGCTAATCCTGAGTGTGGTACCTGAGTTACGCCTGGAGTATCAGGACTTGGCATTGTTACAGCATCTAATATAATAGTAAAATCAATTGGTTTATTTAAAACTGAAGCTCCACTCATTTCAACAATCCCACCGGCAATAAAACCGTACGAGGTTCGTTTATAGGTAATATACCCGGCTTTTGAAAAGCTAATAGAATAGGTACGAGTCGGCAAATTTGTAAGCTCCCACTTCCCAGTGGAGTCTGAAATTGTGGAGTAGGGAAGACCTTCACATTGAATTAATACTCCTCCAAAATTTGACTCATATCTGCCATGCTCATTAAATAGTGCTACATAGCCTCGAAGCGTCCCGGTAACTTCATTCGAAGTCGAAGACGAATCATCCTTGCATCCATAGGCAATGACTCCCATAAGAAGAACCATGATTAGGTAATTCGATTTCATCATATCACTCGTTACTCGTCACAAAAAAGATCACTTCACGATCCCCGAAAGCACATTTGATCCTTTCACATATCCACTAACGATCTGCTTATCACTGGCAATATCGTAATAATAGTCAAGATAAACATACGGATAGGCCTGCACATACATTGTATCGCCGACATTGAACGGAGCCGGATAACCGGTATTAAATCCTGGATTCTGAAGCGAAGATTGAAAATTACCAGCCGTATCCCAGGAAGTATAGTAATTGTATGCTTCGGTTGCCGTGCTGTACGATGTCGAATCATAAACATTCATTGTCGAGTTATGGGACGCAAGGTAATTCACATGCAGATATACACCAGATGGTAATTTCGGAGTTACATGTCCG
>DASTAO010000154.1:0-7139 GCA_035712525.1 Kapaibacterium sp. (SeqCode) | reverse complement strand
AATAGCTTATCAAATTCGATCCAGTTCAACTGTTCTTCCGGGAAGGATTTTAAGCGCTCCTTCACATCTTTTACCAGTGGGTCATCACCCGGAGTACGGCGTAAGATCGCCCGCAGGTCGTCTCTGAACTGGGCGACAGCTTCGGTCTGCTTGATAAGGTGGCGGGTCTTTTCCGTCAGTTCGCGTTCTTTTTGTTCAAGTTCTAATCGTAACATTTCGGCTTTCTTTTTTTCTTCGTCGATTTCGGCTTGTTGTTTTTCGTAATCGGTCTTGAGTTCGATGAACTCAAGACGTTTGTTAAGTAAGTCCAGGTCGTTGGACTTTCTGGTCTCGTTGTACTTTTCAAGGTAGCGGAGTGACTGTTTGGGGTTTCCGGCAAGTTTATTAGATTCATAAAGCAATTTGTAGGATTCGGCTATTAAGAAATTATCTTGGGACTTTTGCCCAGATGAAAGGGATAGGGAGGCATATTTTATTGCTGATTTGAAGTTTTTTGTGCTCAAATACATTTCACACTGCTGTTGATAGGTATTTGCTATTAGAGATACTCGCCCATAATTATGAAAAATAGTATGCGCATGCCTAAAAAGAACCTCGGCATTAGAATACTGTTTTTGTTTCCATGATACACGAGCTTCACAAAGTAATAGAGTTCCTTGAGTCACCGGACCGACTTCTTTCTGTTGTTTTCTAATTTGTTCGAGTTTTTGTTTTGCTTTTCTTAAATCATTCTTTGCGAGTAAAATTGTTACGAGTCGAATTTCGGATTTCAATAGGTTAGAGATATGGTCTAGTTGCCTATTAATAACTGCCGATTTCCGAATGTATCGTTCAGCAACTTCATAATTTTCTTTATTTAAAAATAGCCCCGATAATTCATCATAAATAGCCGATTCCAGTTTTTTATATCCATTTTGCCGAGCTATTGATAAAGCATTCTCGTAAAAATTCAAGGTCTCCTCTTCAAAAGCAGCTCGTTGTGAAATCCCGCCTAAATTCAAATTACAATATGCCAATCGAAAAGTGTACCCGATTTTAAAAGAACGCTCCAATGTTTTTTTAACAAAAAAATATGCCTGTCTAATATTACCAGATAAAATGATTTTTAGGGATAGTCCATAATCACAGTCAAGGACCGATCGCTCGAGATTCTCTGCTACAGCTATGCGTCGAGCAGAGCGATATAATTTAGAGGAATTTTCAATTCGGCCATATGAATCTTCAAGATATGCTCTTAAAACTAACGATCGTGCAACGCCAGCACCCCACTTAATTTTACGACATAGTTTCTCTACTGACAATATCTCTTCGGCAAGGTCTATTAACACTACTGTTGTCTGAATTGCAGATTCTAGATACTCTACTCGTTTTTGTGCCTCAGAAAAATTTATCATAAAGTTATGTAATTTTGGCTGTTAACTTATTTTACCTATCTACAATGCCAAACTTTCTACTTCTCGTTATAAATGCAACAAACCGAGCTTTTCGGATTACTGAATTCAAATATTCAGACAATGCAGGTGCAACAACTACTAACAATGGGCTAGATATTCCAGTACCCGCAAATAGTTGTGTGCCAATTTTGAACTCCACGACTCCTAAAAATATTGTGAAAATATTTGTTAAGAACGAAGCAAGTGTTACCTTCCCACACGTGAAAGAAGATGTCCCACCCACAGATCGTTCAGCCACAGCCGATAGTGTTTATTTACACTGGGGCTATGATGATAAAGTTGTCATCATAATGGATCAAAATAATACAATAACATTAAATCAAATGAACTACTTTACACCTGAGCACTAATTAAAATTTATCAAGCTTAGTGAATGCCCGAATTCTATGATTCGGGCATTCAGTTGTATCTTCTCATCCGGGACAATATCCATTAAGAATGGTAATAGCACCATTGAGAAGAAATCGTACCCAAGCTGATGTGCTTGGATTATCGGCGATCTTTTTTAGGAATGGTCTGAATATTTTCCAGATCGTACAGAAATCGACGATTCCTTTTTTACTTTCGAAGGCACCCTTGATGTCAGCTTCGAAAGCCTTTAGTAGTTGGTTTTGTTCTAATTTGGTCATATAATTAGTGATTGATTTGGGTTAATGGAAATTCTATTAATTCGATGCGACGGGTCGCTTCAGGCGCAGTTCTACTCGCCGATTGATGGCTCGCCCTTCAGGGGTATCATTGCCGGCACGAGGCTTTTTACTGCCGTAGCCGATCGATAATAATTTATTAGGCGCCAGGCCTTGCCCGATAAGATAGTTCTCTACAGATTTTGCGCGTTTGACCGATAGTGTATCGTTAGAACTAAGCGGACCTATATTATCGGTATGCCCTTCGATCATGGCGATGAATCCGTATTGTTTCAGGATCAATGCGAGCCGGTCGAGTTCGGCAAAGGAGGCGGACCGCAACTTCGCTTTTGCGAAATCGAAGAAGAGATTGTTCATCCGTACCGGTATATTCCTATCGATCATTTCATCGAACGTGATGAGTGTGATGTCGTCAGTGACAACAAGTGGTTTTTCCGGAGGAGTAGTAAGGTCCAAGGCCATACTGATCGGATAGGCATCGACCCTATCATAATAGTAGCCATAGTACCGGCCAGAAGGAAGCATGAACCTATAGAATCCATTCGAATCTGTCGAGACCATTCCAAGATCGGTTTTCTTAATATATCGACCCGTGAGTTGCTCGATCGTATCGATGTTCTCGACGTGGATCTGTGCCATTGTCGGCCGCCCGTCTAATCCGAGAACCCTTCCAGTTATCGTTGCCCCAAGGACTTCTTTCGGTAGCGTATCTTTATAAAACCGTTTGATCGTCCGGCATGGGATCTCTGCTTTTCGAAGTGAGTCCCATAATAATAAGGTGACGATAGTCTCGGTACTTCCATCGACCTGTGTTTGCTGTCGATTGGCAAGTACCCGTCCACGAATAATGTCATTATTATCGAGTTCGACGATGATCGGTCCTTTCAGAACGATCCCTAAATGGCCGCCGCAACCGAGTTGCTGAGCTACCAGGGAGCTATGCAACAGCATCATACTGACGAAAGAGAATAGGATAATGATTATCTTCATTGTTGTTTTCATTGAGATTAAGATTATTTATTATCGGAGCTGAGGCTACCGATGAAGGTTGTTATATCGCAAAAGCCGATGCCGATGCGAGCACAGAAAGGCTCAGATGAAGCTCCGGCGAGCAAGTACATCTTGTCGCTAAAAAACCATTCGAAGCCGCTGGAAATAGTAAAGAATGTTCTAGGAGATTGAAGGGACACCCCAATATTTGAGAATAGCGCCCAGTCCTCTGAAAGTGGGATCGATACTCCAGCTTCAATATTATCATATTCAATAGCCGGACCGCTCCCTCCGGATGGCTGCCCCCCTAAAAGAGCAAGGACGATATCAGGATTATTAGACATAAAATTAATATTCATGCCCCATCCTTTACCAAGATTTATTCCGCTCCCAAGGCCGACATACTTATTCGAAGCAAAGATCGTCCCCCCGAGGCCTTTGCGTTTTTTATCGACGATCTGACGAGGTGAGGTCGTATCCCGAGGAGCATCGATCGCTTTTGCAAAATTGGTATTCGGTATCGAGGGATGATCGTCGCTGACACGAGCTATCTGTTCTTCACGAATGATCCGATACGAATTTGGCTTTGACGCATCCAGTACGAGGATAGATGGGAAAACTCGCATTGTGATCCTACCATCAGGTCGCTCCTCGAGTAAGTAGCCATCTATTTTCCAATTGTTTTTTAGAGTTAGGCCTACGGTATCGGTCGGTGGTGGTTTTCTTATAAAGCTTCCCGGAAGATAGTCAGGTTTTGAATAGGTTTGAAGAGCGTTCTCCGAAGAGTATTGCTGCACTATCTCTCCATAGTAGAAGCTACTATCATTCAAAATAATATATTGATTTGTACCAGAACTATTGCTCGTAGTAGCGATACCGGAAGAAGAAATCGAATAAATAGAATCGACCGGAATAACTTTATCAACAGCAGAACCTGATATCAACATAGTGATCGAGGTATCGGTCTTGCCGGCAATAATCGTTCCGCGATACTGATATCCTGTTCGGAGCGTTACTACGTCATCGCAAAAACCCATACCAGCACCGAGTAGCTGTAGGCAGAAAAAAGTTGTACAAGAGATAGATTTCATAGTAGTCTAAAAAAAGTAGTTGAAAAAAACGGAAGCACTCATTAACCGAATATTCGATTCGGTTTCAGCAAGGAAATAGGTCGATTCAATTCCAAAAGCGTATATCGAACCGGTGCTATTTATTTCATAGCCAACTCGACCCAGTGCTTCGGTAAGAAGATGCTGAAAAACGGTTGGGTAAGTTGAGCCGCCGATAGAGATATTATAGCTTATTCGAGGGCCGGCAGCCACCGTCAGTCCATGAGTATTGTCGCCGGTAAGTCGAGTTTGAAATACTGCCGATAGTCCCAAGAAATAGGGATTATCCTTATCCTCATAATGCCCGTGTGTGATCAAAGAAAGCGAAGAAAGAATCGCATAGCGTGGCTTAATAGAATATCGTAATAAGAAATCCGTCGATAGCCCATGACTGATATTTGTTTGGATGCCATTAGCGTTACCGATATTCTGAAAGAAGGGGCTTATACTAAATCCGCACCCAACAGAAAGTCGGTTAGGTTCTGCTGCTGTATCCGTGATCGGGCTTAATGGATTATGTATCGTGGAATCCATTACCGAACCCGTCGCAACGGATATGGCGCCAGTAGTTATGACTACAGTAAAAAGGAGTAAGCGAAGTGTGGTCATATCAATGTATTTTTTAGTGGAGAAGATATCGCAAACATTCACCTGATGTCAAGGTAAATTCATTTTGCCAGTAATATTGTCCGTCCTGAGTTTCAGCGTAATAAGAGTACGTACCGGCAGGTAAAATGACGCTCAGTACATCGGACCCATTATCTGGATCATCGCAATCCGGCGCCGATCCGCCAGATGGTACATACTTTGTGAACTTACCTCGATAGACTCCATTGATCTTAATAGAAATTGAGCCGCCGGTATATTCCATTGTCGACCAAAAGCTTATTTTGGCATTCGACTGATCTCCATAGCGGCCGGTTGGTGTCGGTGTTACTGAATTATCGGAGCCGCTGCAGCCGCTAAAGACAGTGATGGTAATTGCCATCAAATACAGTAAATAGGTTTTCATTGTGATGCGCAGTTATTTGTTATGAATCACTCTGCAAACCTACGCGGGTAGGGCGAGAATTATACTACTCTAAAGGTACTCTATTTGAAAACTTTCTATAGATGGATGCTAAGACCTTTTATAGATTCAAGGTAACGAACACTTGGTATATTCGTATAGCCATAAACCACCATTATGGATACGAAAAAAACATTTACTAAAGAAGAATTACAGAAACGGCTGACTCCGGAGCAGTATCGTGTCACTCAGGAAAAAAGCACCGAGTGGGCATTCACCGGCGAGTACTGGAATAATCATGCAAAGGGGATGTATCATTGCATTGTCTGTGATACTCCGCTCTTTGCTTCGGAAGCAAAGTTCGATTCTGGCTGTGGCTGGCCGAGTTTCTATCAACCAACTAGCAATGTCGTTATTGAAGAGCATTCCGACACCTCACATTGGATGGTTCGCAAGGAGATCGTTTGTGCAACGTGTGGTGCGCATCTTGGGCATGTCTTTGATGACGGCCCGCCGCCAACTCATCTTCGCTACTGCATTAACTCAGCATCCTTGAAATTCAAAGAAGCCGGCGCATGATCTATCGCTCCAAGAATCGTGAGTTGCTTCGCAAGAAGCCACCCGCTCCTACCCAACCTACCGAGACAGGTGAACTGGGCTTTGGATCAAAAGCGACGAGTGCACGACTAGTCCGACACGATGGCTCCTTCAATGTCCAGCGCGTCGGTGATAATCACAACCGATTCAATAACACTTTTCATAAACTCATTTCGATGAGCTGGAAGAAATTCTTCCTGATCATTGTCTTGACGTTTATCGTAACCAATATTATTTTCGCTGTCATCTACTATCTCATCGGTGTTGAGTACCTTCATGGAATGATCGGCACTTCCTTCTTTGATGAGATCAGCGAATCGTTCTTCTTTAGTACGCAAACACTAACGACGCTTGGCTATGGGCGTATCAGTCCTGTAGGCACACTGACGAGCCTTGTTGCAGCGATCGAATCGATGCTCGGGTTACTGTCATTTGCGATGGCGACCGGATTATTGTATGGAAGATTTTCCCATCCTGAAGCAGCGATCATTTATAGCGAGAATGCCATCATCGCACCATATCGTGGCGGCAGAGGGCTGATGTTTCGAATTGCCAATGGGCGTAAGAACGAACTCATCGAACTCGAAGCTACGGTAGTGCTTTCACGAAATGAAATGGTAAAGGGAAATCTCACTCGTAAGTTTTATGCATTGGCACTTGAGATCGGGAGAGTAAATTTTCTGGCATCGAGCTGGACACTCGTGCATCCGATCGTTGATGGCAGCCCGATCTTAGGACTATCCATTGAAGAGATCGAATCGGCAGAAACCGAAATTATGGTGCAGCTTAAGGCGTATGATGAAACCTACTCGCAAACAGTATTCTCGCGCAGCTCCTATATTCATGAGGAAATAATCTTTGGTGCAAAGTTTGTCCCAGCCACTACGACCGATGAGGAAGGGACCACCATACTTGATCTCGAAAAGATAGGCCAGTACGAATTGTTCAAATTGTCTTAGATCATCGAAAGTACTTTTTCTACAAGTGCATCGATGCCTTCGAAAACCTCATCGATGAGTGCATCGTCATACATGTAGGCTGGCGTCGTTACGATCTTATGCGCTTCGTCAACATGAATCTCATTTGGTTTTGTGACGAAATGGGTATGACCCAACTTGACAAGCTCCTCTGCACCACTGCCTTCAGCACCGAGTGTCAGTTCAAGTTTTTCCGCTTTTAATGCAAGTCCGATGAGTGCCGGGGCAATACAGACTGCACCTATAGGACGCCCGTCCTGATATATTCCTTTAATATCGCGTTCAAGCTCCGGATATAATATTTTCCCGTTAGCGCCTTCGCTGGCGAATGTACAAAGATTTTTGGCGACGCCGAA
>DASTAO010000153.1:0-2172 GCA_035712525.1 Kapaibacterium sp. (SeqCode) | reverse complement strand
TCTATCGAGATGGTTGAGCTGGCATAAACCTGGCTTTTGCTCGCCCCCGAACAATCAACTTTGACATTCTGAGCTTTCAACTCCTGAGCTTTTACCGAACTCGCACCTGATACTTTGCATGATAGATCAACAGCAGTGCCATTGATCGATAGTTTCGAAGCACCGGAAGCTGTTACATCCATCTTCTTTGCAGAGCCATCGAGCGAAAGCTTTGAAGCGCCCGATACTTTCAGATGAAGATCATCTGAATTAACTTGCGAAGCCGTCCCCTTTGAAGCGCCGCTAAGAGCAAGCGATTCAAGCTTCGGTAAACTAACTTTTACAATGATCTGAGTTTCATTGATGCTGGTATGATCTTTTGTAAAAATATGCAACGTGCCGTCTTCAACAGTCGTCTGGATTAATGGCATGATATTATCGTCAGTCTGAACCTCGACCGAGAACTCGTTGCCCTGGGTAACCTGCAGTTCAACTGCCCCGCCGGCGTCGATTCCGGTAAACCCGCTGAGCGAGCGTTTCTCACTGATAATCTTTCCAGAACCACGAATCTCGCTGCAAGCGATCGTTGTAGCCGATACTGCGCCAACAGCCAAAATAAATAAACCAAGAAGTAATAATTTTTTCATACCGGTTAAAGAATGGTGAAATACGGGAGAGTTTGACGCGCTATCATGAATAAGGTTTCATGAATTCGGCAAGCGGGAGTGACCTGAACGTTGGGAGGTAAAGCCCCGCTATATCGCGGGGCTTTAAGAAAACAATACTTTAAGCAGCGACGGCTTTTCCGCCTTTCGCCATTTCGACAACCTGCTCCTGTACCGAGCGAGGTGCTGCCTCATAACGAGCGAACTGCATCGAATAGACTGCACGTCCTTGCGTCATCGAACGAAGTGTCGTTGCATAACCGAACATATCGGAAAGCGGCACAACAGCCTTAATGACCTGAGCATCGTTACGAGCATTCATGCCTTCGATCTTACCACGGCGGCTCGAAAGATCACCCATGACGTCGCCCATGTACTCTTCAGGAGTAATGACTTCAACGTCCATGATCGGCTCAAGAAGAACCGGCTCAGCCTTGCGGCAGCCATCCTTAAATGCCATCGAACCGGCGATCTTAAAGGCCATTTCCGAAGAGTCAACATCGTGGTATGAACCGTCGAACAGACGTACCTTGATGTCTTCTACCGGATAACCGGCGAGCACACCGCTCTTCATCGCTTCCTGAATACCGGCGCTGACTGGAGCAATGTATTCCTTCGGAATGACACCACCAATGATGTCATTGATAAACTCATAACCCTTACCTGGCTCGTTCGGCTCGAGATCGATCCAGCAATGGCCGAACTGACCACGACCACCTGACTGGCGAACGAACTTACCTTCCTGGGTAACTTTCTTCTTGATCGTCTCTTTGTAAGCAACCTGTGGCTTACCGACGTTTGCTTCGACCTTGAACTCGCGCTTCATACGATCGACGAGAATTTCCAGGTGTAACTCGCCCATACCGGAAAGGATCGTCTGACCGGTTTCTTCATCGGTCTTAACGCGGAAGGTCGGATCCTCATCAGAAAGCTTTTGAAGGGCCTCACCCATCTTCTCGCTATCGGCCTTCGTCTTTGGCTCAACAGCAAGCGAGATAACCGGTTCTGGGAAGATCATTCTCTCGAGGATGATCGGATCTTCTTCGTCGCAAAGGGTATCGCCGGTACGCGTCTGCTTCAAACCTACAGCAGCGCAGATATCACCGGTAAATGCGGCTTCGATATCTTCACGATGGTTTGCATGCATCCGAAGAATACGGCCGATACGCTCTTTCTTACCCGAAACGCTATTAAGCACATACGAACCTGAGTTCAATGTACCTGAATAAACACGGAAGAACGTGAGCTTTCCGACGTACGGATCGGTCATGATCTTAAAGGCGATTGCAGCAAATTTCTCTTTATCTTCCGGCTCACGCTTGATGTGGTCGGTAAGGTTGATGTGGTGGCCTTCGACAGCGCCAACGTCAACCGGGCTCGGAAGTAATTCTACAACTGCATCGAGTAACTGCTGAACTCCCTTGTTCTTAAAGGCAGAACCGCAAAGCACTGGAATGATGCGGCTCTCGATAACAGCCTGACGAAGCACGCGGCGAATTTCTTCTGCCGTGATCTCCTGGCCTTCGAG
>DASTAO010000152.1:0-3387 GCA_035712525.1 Kapaibacterium sp. (SeqCode) | reverse complement strand
AGGCCTGTTTCAGACACTATCCATTCGGTCACCATCCAACTGTATAATGAACCGGAAGGATCAACAGCACCAATTTGGCAAGATGTATTCAGTATTGCCACAAGAGGTGGAGTTTTCTCAGTCATTCTCGGTTCGCAGCAGCCATTTCCAAATCCAACCGGTCTTCGCTTATGGATCGGAGTATCGACGGGATCCAATAAACCTGAGATTCTTCCATTCTCAGCTTCTATGTTATTGACGAATATTGCTGTCTCCAGTAAACCTTCACCTAATTTCATCAAATCGATACATAATGCTACTGAGCAAAGTACTAAAATTAATTTAAATTTGGATACTACTTTTATAATACCTACTATTATCAGCCAGCCAATTCCTCCTCGATAGTAATTATTAATTTCAATTGACATTTAGAATAAGTCACTCAGTCTTAACTCTAACTTCATCCGCCGCCATCTTCGCAGCTTTCCGAAGTTCATCAGTCGAAGTCCCTGGATCCCCGTAAGCCAACGCCACTCCCATCCTCCGGTATTTTCTCGTTGTCGGTTTGCCGAAGATCTTTACATCGATCTGCTTCATCGATAATGCTTTTTCAAGGCCACTATACGATGGCTTATTCTTCGATTCTTCTTCGGCAAGAATAACGGCGCTGGCTGCTGCTCGTTCGAGGGTTATTTCTGCTATCGGCAAGCCAAGCACTGCGCGGCAATGCAATTCGAATTCCGATAAATTCTGCGATCCGCCAAGCGTCACCATTCCGGTATCATGTGGCCGCGGGGAAAGCTCGGAGAAATAGACTTCATTCTTTCCCAGAAAAAATTCTACCCCCCAGATGCCATACCCCGTCAATGCTTTCGTTACTTTATCGGCCATGTCCTGTGCTTCTGCTAATTGCGTTTCGCTTATCGCTGCCGGCTGCCAGCTTTCCTGATAATCGCCTCGCTCCTGCCGATGTCCGATCGGCGGACAGAATAATGTCTCACCATTTTTCTGAGTAACGGTCAGCAGGGTGATCTCCGATTCGAACGTAATAAATTCCTCAACGATCACTTCGATAAGATCGCCGCGGCCTTTCGTCGTTGCATATTCCCAGGCCTTTTCGATATCGGCTTCGGACTTCACCGTCGATTGCCCTTTGCCTGAGGATGACATCAATGGCTTAACGACGCAAGGAATACCGATCGTCTTTATCGCCGCTTGAAATTCTTCGAAGGTTTTTGCATATTCATACTTTGCGGTACGAAGACCTAATTCTTTTGCTGCCAGATCGCGGATCGCTTTGCGATTCATCGTAAAGTTTGCAGCCCGGGCACTTGGCACAACCTGAATTCCTTGCTTCTCATAATCATAAAAGCGCTCGGTTCGGATCGCTTCGATCTCCGGGACGATAATATCGGGCTGATGTTTGGCGACAACTTTATCGAGCGCAGCCCCATCGAGCATATCGATCACTTCGCGCTCATCGGCGACCTGCTGTGCCGGGGCATCGTCATACGAATCCACCGCCACGACATATTGCCCAAGCCGCTTAGCTGCGATCACAAATTCTTTACCGAGCTCACCGGAGCCGAGGAGTAGTATCTTTTTTGTCATACTGTCAGTCCTGATATCAGAAGCAAAGCTAACACCACCGCCCCTGAGAAAATGCAAATATGGTCTGGAAGTTATTATAATTCATCATACTAATTGTACACCTCACACAATCCCTCCCAAAAACAACAAAGCCCGCCAAGGCGGACTTTGTGACAAATGTGGTAAATGTACTAGGCTTCAATTGCTTGCCCCCTTCGCTAAGTGCTCATAATAACACCTACAAATATACGAAATATTTCGGCGAAATGCAATAGGTGCTTTGATATTTTTTTGCAAGTAATACCCACTTTTCAACACACGGGAACTCCCTCGCCTCCATTACGTTTTAGTCACTGACTAATTTTTTAGTCAGTGACTAAAATGAGTAATGAATCGATTCTATTAGAGCAAGCTCGATCCCTGATAAGTCAATCAGAGGGCCAAACCTTCGGGCAATTCTTAAAGAGTAAACTTGCTGATCGAGATATTTCAGAGCGTCAGTTAGCCAACATACTTGGGATGGAATTACTTTCCGTTCAGCGTATTCTTAACGATGTTGCAAAAAAAATTGACGCCAAAACCTTATTGCAGTTATCAGAATTTCTCGGTATTGATCCTAAGGTTTTACTTAGTGTATACGTCTCCTCCGCTTCATCGGAGGACTCCGATTCAATCGTTAGAGCTCGCAAGGCAGGGTTTCTAACTGAATATCTTGATCTTAAGAAATTAAAAGAAATCGGTTTTATCCAGGATATCAGAGATTATGACACCATAGAAAAAAGGCTACTCTCATTTTTTAATATTTCTTCTCTTGGCGAATATGCTGCGATGCATTCACTTCCCCTTTTTAGCAGAACCCGAGGGAAGAAATCCGACCGGATGCTTACGTTTTGGCTTTCTATTGTAAACGCCAGAATGCAAAGCATTAACAACCCAAACCCATTTGATTCTGATAGGCTCGAAAAAATCATACCCCTATTTCGTGCCGCGACAACTGATGTTGCAAATGGCTTCAAAAGTGCGATTCGTACTTTATACGATTGTGGTGTAACGGTTATTGTTGAATCATATTTGACCACTACTTCAATTCGTGGCGGCACTTTTATAAAGAATGGGCAGCCATATATTTTTTTAACGAAACATCCTGATTGGTACGATACTCTTTGGTTTGCTCTTTTACATGAGCTAAGTCATGTCTTATTTGATATGGAGGTACTTCGAAAGGGTACGGGTACACACCTATCAGGTGAAGCTAACCTGTTCGAAGACCCGCTTTTAGAACCGCGCGCTGATGAATTCGCCGTTCAGTTATTACTCACTAAAGAGAGGCTTGAATATGCAAAAACCATAATACATATCGACGGTTTTGTTAAGAGCGTCGCGAACGAATGGAACGTGCATCCAAGTATTATTTATGGAATGCATTGTTACAAACATCCTGAAGATTTCGTAAAATACCAACGCTACAGGCTGAAGGCAGATGAAGCGTTAAAATTTAATTATACATCATGGCAAAAACCAACACTACAGGAGACGGTGCCGGAGATAGAAAAGAGCTTCGCACTACAGAGTTAACTGAGGAACAACTACGTATTGAGAAAATACGTAAAATGACCGAAGAGGCCGACAATAAACGTCGCCTCTCAGATTCCGAAATCCTTTTCCCAGCGGAGCCTCTTCCGGCATTAGTTTACGCGGATAATCCAAAAGCTCGCTACGATCTTTGGTACGGTTCAATCATGCGTTTCAAACGCTTGTACCTTAAAGGCGATGGCTACTTAGAAGTTCGTCGAGAAATTAATAAATTTATGAAGGAAC
>DASTAO010000151.1:0-3305 GCA_035712525.1 Kapaibacterium sp. (SeqCode) | reverse complement strand
ATGATAATATCAGCGGCCCGCATCGCTTACGTACCAGCGAATTCTCGCTTCGCTTCCCATCGGTTGAGGAGATTTTCAAACGGGCTGAAGAAGAATCGAATAATGCCGAGAAATCACTTCGCGAAGTAAAGCAGGATGCCGAGGAGCTTCAGAAGAAAGTTGACGAGGTCGTCAATGAAATGAAGCAAACTCCGACGAACGAGATCCAAAAGAAACAGCAGGAGTTCTCTCGCCAAAAAGATGTCCAGGACATCATGAAGCGTCAGAACGAGCTTAACAACCGAGTCTCTGATATCCAAAAAGATCTACAGCAGATGACGCAAAAGCTCGACCAGCAAAATGCGCTCACGCCGGAGACGATGGAAAAGTATAACGAGCTGCAAAAGCTGTTCGAGCAGATAAACTCACCGGAGCTTCGCGAAGCAATGAAGAAATTGCAGGAAGCGGTGAAGAACGTCGATCAGAAAGCTCTCGAGCAGGCAATGAAGAATTTCCAATTCAACGACGAGCAATTTCGCAAATCCATCGAACGCACGGCGAACATCTTAAAGAAGATCAAGATGGAGCAGAAGGTCGATGAACTGATCAAACGCTCCGATGAACTTGCCAAAGAGCAACAGAAGGCCGGGGAACATCAGGATGATCTTGCCAATCAGAATAAAAAACAAACTCCCGAAGACCAATCGGCCGATCAGCGTAAGCAGCAAGATGCTCAGAACGAACTCGACCGGATGAAGGAAGAAGCCCGACAGCTCGCCCAGGACATGAAAAAACTTCCTGAGCAAATGCAGGCTCCGGAGGAAATGAAAGATGCTGCTGAAGCATTGAACGATCCTTCGCTGGAAAAATCAATGGAGGATGCGCAGCAATCGCAAAAAAGCGGCGACCACCAAAAGGCATCACAACAACACAAGGAGGCTTCCGCTAAAGCAAAGAACGCGAAAAACAAACTTTCTCAGTTAAAACAAAAATTAGCAAAGAACGAAAAGGAGCGCACGCTTGCCCAGCTTCGAAGTCTTCGCGATGAAATGAATCGCCTTTCGAAAGCTGAAGAATCGTTAAAGAATAGATCACAATCGGCACAACCTCAATCGAACGTCTTCCGTGACTATGCCGAAGAGCAAGCTGATCGAAAAGAAGAACTTGGGAATGCAGCAAGCCAAATGCTGCAGATGGCGCAGCAATCGCCGTCGATAACCCCACAAATGGGTAAGGCACTTGGCGAAGCATTTAACCAAATGCAGCAAGGGATGGAAGCGATGACCGAACGTGACCAAGGACGTTCGGTTGCTTCAACTCGTGGTGCAATGGCGGCGCTTAATAGTGTAGCTAAACAAACGCAGGATGCCATGAAGCAGATGTCGCAGCCCGGTAATGGCTCCTGCCCGAATCCCGGTGGAAACGGTATGGGTGACGGCGAAGGAGATCAGCCTTCAAGCGGCGGTGGTAGTGCGATGCAGCAATTTTTAGATCAGATCAATTCAGCCGCAGCACGTCAGCAAGCGTTGAACGATCAGATGCAAGGAATGATGAATAGCCAGGGTGCCGGTGGCTCGCAAGCTGCCGAGCAAATGGCTCAGCAACAACAAGCTCAGATGGGTCGCCTTGCCGCCGAACAGCAGGCAGTTAAAAAATCAGTTGAAGATCTGGCTCGCGAACAAAAAGAAGCGCAGGGTGGAAATCGCAAAGCTGCCGATGAACTCAAAAAGCTTGCCGATGAAATGCAAGATCTCATTAGCGATATGAAATCTAAAGGTGTTCGCCCTGAGACCATGCAAAAACAAGAGCGAATCCTCTCGCGCTTATTGCAAGCCGAGCGCTCCATCCATGAACGCGATAAAGACGAAACCCGCGAAGCGAAGCAAGCGTCCGATATCAAGGGTAATGCCCCTGCCGATCTCGATCCGAATTCCGAAGAAACCAAACGCGCCATCCGCGAAGATATGATGAATAATAATGATGGTGTCTATTCGAAAGACTATCAGGCACTCATCAGAAAGTATTTAGAGAAGCTTGGGAAATAATCCCGGCATTTTGTTTGTGAGTTTCAATATGAAAACGATTCTTTTTCTCATCATACTATTATCCGCTTCCCTATCTGTTGCTCAACCAAAAGATACAGCCGCAGTTGATACCTTTATCGATGTAACTGAAGCGCCAAGGATGATCGATACACTCTGGAAGATAGTGAAGTATCCGGACCTTGCCCTTCGATTAGAAGTTGAGGGTAAAATGTTTCTTAGTGCTTTTATTAACAAAGCCGGAACTGTCGATAAGGTAGAAGTTGAAAAAGGAAGTGACTCATTGTTTGTTGAATCTGCGGTAACGGCAATTAAGAAGGCGAGATTTTCTCCGGCACTCGGCATTCAGCATGAACCTGTTGCCATTTGGTGGACTGTGCCGGTTGTTTTTAAGCTTCCACATTAATACTATCTTCAATACTATCTTTGGTTTAAGATCCAAACTTAATAGCAATCCATGGTTCAGATAAACTCACCCGTCGGCTATCTCGATATTACTGCAAGTGACGCGGGTATTCAAAGCATTTTCTTCTCTGAACAGAAAACCGATACGAAAACCCCATCTCCACTTCTTTCAGAGGCCATCGTTCAATTAGAAGAATATTTTGCTGGCAACCGCACCACCTTCGATCTTCCCCTCAATCCCCAAGGCACCGATTTTCAAAAGCGTGTCTGGAAAGAATTACTAAATATTCCATTTGGCGAAACCATATCGTATATTGAAGTCAGCAGACGGCTTGGCGATGAAAAAGCGATTCGTGCTGTCGGATTAGCTAATGGAAAGAATCCTATTTCGATCATTATCCCTTGCCACCGGGTTATCGGTTCGAATGGAAAATTAGTTGGATATGGCGGTGGCCTCTGGCGTAAAGAATGGCTTCTGAAACATGAAGGGTGTATGACTCAGGAAAGCCTTTTTTGACACTGTTATCTTTTTGGTTATGCATCTGTTTTATTATGGTGAGTGCATCCCCAAAGCACAATAACGATTCGGCAGCAGATTTTGAGCTCATCGCCCGAGCTAAAGCAGGCGATGAAAAAGCATTCCGCGACCTGATACGACAGTATCAGGACATGGTCTACCGGTTTGCATTCAGTGTTTGTCGTAATCCGGATATGGCCGCCGATACATTGCAGGATACTTTGGTAAATGTCTATCGTAAGCTCGATACCTTCGATGGCCGCTCTAAATTTTCTACATGGCTTTATTCGATCGTTACGAATAATTGCCTGATGAAGCGCCGCTCACTGGCAGCAGAGCACGCCGATCTTTCACTAGAAGAA
>DASTAO010000150.1:0-9654 GCA_035712525.1 Kapaibacterium sp. (SeqCode) | reverse complement strand
ACTCCGAAGATCATGATCGCCGAAGATTCGCGCTTGCTTGCCGATGAACGCGCTTCGAATACCTTTTCCATGACGGCAGAATACATCGTCCGCAAGATCGATGCTGCAAAGCTTCGCCACTTCGAACCGCAGATCATGAAGCAGTTCACGGTAACGACCTTCGTTGCCCGCCCCGATGAACGCCGTGTTAAAGCTGTTGACCCTGGTATCCGCACGGCGATGCTGACGAATGGTGTCGATCTAAGTTATTTCGAATATAAAGATTCCGGACGTGAAGATGCAATGCTCTTTGCCGGGAATTTGCCGATCTTTCATAATGCCAAAATGGCTGAGCGCATCTTAAGAGATATTTTCCCGAAGATCCGCACCGAACGCCCTGAAATGAAATTCTGGATCGTTGGTAAAGATCCGGAAAATTGGCTGCAAAAATTAATTGAGAAGACCGAAGGCGCCGAACTCTTTGCAAACGTCAGCGACATGCGTCCGTTCTATCAGAAGGCAAAGCTCTTCATTCATCCACAGGATGTCGGTGCAGGTATTCAGAACAAGCTTCTTGAAGCCATGGCATCGGGCTGCCCGGTTGTTACAACACCGATAGGTGCATCTGGTATCGAAGGCATCATTAATGGTATGCACGTAATGGTCAGCGAGACTGATGAAGAATTCGTCCAGACAGCGTTACGCTTGCTCGATGACGATAAAGAGCGTCATTGGCTTGCACATAATAGCCGCCAACTCATCGAAAAACGTTATCAGTGGCAGAATGTCTTTTCGTCGCTCGATGATATCATCGAAGGTATCATCCCCGACTTTTTTTCTATCACAACTCCTAAGCACGAGCAGATAACGTAATGGCTTCCACTGCACCGGCCGCAACCGGCAAGCGCCCGCCGTTGGCGCTGCTGTTGGTATTGCTTGTCGATGTAGTCATTATCAATATTGCGTTTCAACTAGCTTTTTTAATGCGGTTCTCCGTGCTCGTATTCGGGGCACCGCATTTTCTCGGAGGCGCTCCACAAGGCATTTATCCGCCGCTCGAATTATTTCTCTCGATTGCCTGGCTCGCCATAGCACTGTCACTTCGGCTATACACAAAGACTCCTATAGCACCAGCCGGAAAGATCGGCGATCTCTTCAAAGCCATCGGTATCTTGGCAACAGCATTGCTGCTCTTCATCGTAGCACAAGGCGGCTATAATTTCTACTCACGTATTTTTCTGTTCTACTTTTTCTTTTTTTCAACGACCGCATTTTTCATTTTTCGTCTTATTGCCAATTCAAAGACCGGCCGTAAATATTCGCCGGAATATGCTCCGCGCGATATCATTATCATTGGCGCCGGCAAGACCGGAGAAAAATTTTATCGTACCGTGTCCGATAATCCTGCTTATGGCTACCATGTCGTCGGCTTCTTAGATGATAATGGAGTTGCGAGTAATGTTCGGCCGATGATCCTCGGGCGACTCGGCGATCTCAATCGAGTAACAGCTACAAGAACCGTCGATGAGGTTGTCATCGCATTGCCGAAAGCTACCGAGGAGACCATCGCTGAGTTAGTGACACAATGCGAAGATAATTGCATCCGCGTTAATGTCATTCCGAATGATTACGCCGCTTTCGAAGGCAAACGAATGATCGAAGAAGTTGGCGATTTCTCCCTTGTCAGAATGCGCGAAGCCCCACTCGATCAGCCATTCAATAAAGCATTCAAACGAGCATTCGATATTTTTTTTAGTACCATTGTTTTGCTAACAGTATTCCCGATTGTTTTCGTTATTAGTACAATACTGATAAAACTTACATCAAAAGGCCCGATCTTCTTTAAGCAGCTTCGTACCGGCGAAGATGGCAAGCCGTTTACATGTTATAAATTCAGGACAATGCGGATCGCAGAAAGCAATATTGCCGATACTCAGCAGGCGTTGCCAAATGACACCCGCCTGACGGCTATTGGTAAAATACTCAGACGGACGAATCTTGATGAACTGCCTCAATTTTTTAATGTACTCAAAGGAGATATGTCTGTAGTCGGGCCGCGTCCCCACATGCTAAAGCACACCGAAGATTATCGCCAGATCATTGGCAGCTATATGGTTCGCCACTTTGCAAAACCGGGAGTAAGCGGCTGGGCACAAGTAAATGGACTGCGTGGTGCAACCGAAACACCAGCAAAGATGGCACAACGCGTGAAGTATGATGTCTATTATATTGAGAACTGGTCGTTCTCGTTCGATCTTGAGATCATCGGTCTCACCATTGCTAAAATGCTCACCGGAGATAAGAACGCCTATTAATGTCTCATCATAATAAAGCAGTTTTTTTCGACCGCGACGGTGTCATCAATAAACGGATCATTGATGGATACGTTACGAATTGGGACGAATTTGAATGGCTGCCCGATGTCGGTGAAACCCTAAAGGCAGTGCGGGCAAAAAAATATCTTGCTATTATCATTACAAACCAGCGTGGAGTTGGTATTGGGAAAATGAGTGAAGCCGATCTCAATGCCGTTCACCGACAAATGCAAGATGAGTTATTGGAAAAGTACGGTATTGAATTTGATGACATCATTTCCTGTACCGATGCCACGAATGATTCTCCTCGTCGCAAACCGTCACCGGCAATGATATTCGAAGCTCAGGCAAAATGGAACATCGACTTATCGAAAAGCTGGTTCATTGGCGATGCACCAAGTGATATCGAAGCAGGGCTTGCTGCCGGTACTCGGACTGTTTTTTTACTTAACGAGCACGAAACACCTCACCTGAAATCGACCATAACGATTTCACATCTACGCGACCTTCCTGGATTGCTCTGAATCTGAAAAATTATTAATGAGTCCTGCGACAGTTAGTCGTGTTGCTAAAATATGAGGCTTATTGCAGTACTGCTCCTAATCATATTCAGTAGTGAGCAGATATCTGCTCAGCGCTTTAATCATGTATCTGCTCTTCGATGGGTAGCCGATAGCATGGTCGTTGCGGCTGTCGGAACGGATAATTATGGTACTCGTGTCATTCCGCTTCCGGAAAAAACGATTGTCCGAAAAGCGATCGATAATAGATGGGTACACTTGGTCGAAGGCGACCGTGATAGTATAATTGATGGCGAATATACTGCAGATTTTTATTATCGGGTTTACCCTCCTGATCGACACGATATTCATTCGCTGCTCTATGTTAGTTTGATCGTGCATGCCGACACCCTAATCTACAGTCCCCGAGAGCTTTCAGGGCTCGTTAGCCATACAGTAACCATGCCGCCGAACTATGGCACCTGGCCACGCCTTTTTTCTCGAACGAAGGATCTTGAGCATCATGCGATCGAAAACGCCAATAGAGAACTCAGCAGAATATTTGGCAAAGAGATATTTGATAAAGAATTCAGGTTGTATCAAACGTTAGTCTATCCAATGATGCAAGGATACTACGATGACGAGAATAATGAATATCAGATTCCTTACGATCATCGCGTTGTGTATTTCATCCGCTCACCCTTCGATTCAATGGTAGCTGCAGGCATCACCTTCTACACCTATCCGGATGATAGTTACGATACGGCGGCCTTTAAAAAGGAAATGGATGAACTTCCGGATTGCCTGATCACAGGGACGAACGGCAATGTACTTACGAAAGAACTGGCTATTACCAGAGCCCTCGAACTTGGTCTGCCAGAAGGGAAGTTAGGCCCTAAATACAAGACGCTATTCCGCCGCGAAGGAAAGACGTTTATTTGGCAGGTATTGAGTATCGATGACTACCGCTACCATGTTGACCTGATCGGCCATCCTTGCGAGTACTCAGGTGGTGAGTTAATGAAGATCGACGCCATTAGCGGGAAACTGCTCGACCGCCATAAAGACGGTATCAGCGAAGGATGTATGGATTAGTTATAGTGAGGATCGATCTATATTTATGAAACGCTATATCTTTACCGGTACCCCAGGTTCAGGAAAGACCTCTCTGCTTCGGGAGTTAAAACATCTGGGGTATTGCATCATTGAGGAAGCTGCTACCGATGTAATAGCTTTTGAACAGGAGTATGGTAATCTTGAGCCATGGCTGCAAGCTGACTTTATTGACAAGATAGTGGAGTTCCAAAAACAGCGGCAACTCAAAAATACAACTAATGAAGTACAACTGTACGATCGTTCTCCGATTTGTACCTTGGCTTTAAGTCGTTATCTTGGACATAAACCTTCTGATACTCTACTCGAGGAATTAGAGCGCATTGAACGGGATAATATCTTCGAGCAACAGGTGCTGTTCCTTGACAATCTGGGGTTTGTCGAACCTACCGGGGCGAGAAAGATCAGCTTTGAAAATGCGCTGATCTTTGAAAAAATCCATAAGGAGGCATATATTGATATGGGTTATGAACTTATCATCGTACCCCCTGAGCCCCTTGCTGAGCGAGCCAGGCGCGTTATGGACTGGCTGCTTACTAGATCTGCTCAGTAGGATCTAGTTGTCATTTACCAACATATTGAATCCTATTACACCCATTTTGTTGTTAGTACTATTCGTCTGCTTTGCCATAGACGAATAGTTTTTGATGACACGAGCCAAGCTGCTTTTTCTCTGCCTCATCCTGCCAATTATCGGTTATTCACAAGGAATGCCGATCGATAGCCTTGCGTCGCGCTTCTCCGAGACCTTTTCTGCAAGTCAGGTTAGATCATTACGCAATGCACTACCCATTCGCTATGATGATCAGCGGGTATGGGGTCTCGCCGTCGGCGATTTTTCAAACGACACTTTGCCCGACATTGCGATTTCCCTCTATGATGTGAATTTTGCCGTTCGCGAAGTAACGATCCATTTACTGATAAATGAAGGCGATCACTTTACCGACGTCTTCCAGAAAAAATATTCGTATTACGAAACGCCGATCGAAGTAGGCCTTTCGACCGAAGGTTCAGTTGTCAGTGTATTGCAAAAATCTGATGAATCGCATTGGCATCAGGAAGGATATACCTTTTATGCCGGTGACCTCATTTCCATCGATGACTTTGACGATCATAAAGAAGACATTCCTGCTTTAATGGGCAAGAATAATAAAGCGATGGGGCATAATCTTTATCGCAATTTTGAAAATTTGTATTCTAAGGAAATTTTTTATTCGGCCAAGGATAACGTGACAATGCAGAAGTCACTTTTCTATACCTTCCCAGCCTATAACAGACTCCGCTACGTTTATCCCGGCTATGGCCGCGAGATGAGCGATACGACAAAGAATTTTATAATAAAAGGCGATATTTTCCGCCATGATGCTGCTGATTGCTCTATTCGTAAGGCGCTGGCTGCCTATGACGACGACTACCTCTATCTTTCGATCAGCGTCAGTGACGACCAGGTTTATGGAGGACAGGATAAAGTTGAGAATAATGATCGGGTGTCATTCTGGTTCGATTCGTTTCTTGGCGATAACCGCTATTTCATCAAACAGAAAAAGGGGAGCATCCCTCAGTTTAGAACCGAAACGGATTCGACCATTTATAACGTAACGTTTTCATTGCCGGCAGTTTTAAGCCAGACTCCGAAGGTAACCGTCTCAAGTGCTGCAGCCTTAAGCGAACAACATCGAGAAGCTATTGAGCAAATTCGGGCAACAGTAATTCGCGATACTGCGCATGGAGTTGTTAATGGCTATACACTTAAAGCCCGAATTCCTTTTGCATATTTAGGCTATGAATCAAATCCTATTTCCATATACGAATTACACGCTATGGAAAATCAATTTGACGAAAGTGCTAAAAAGAAAAAGGCTACCGAAAGCAATCTTGATAAACGCGAATATCCTACGATCGGCTTTACGGCAGTTGTGACCGATCTTGACGACCCCAATCACCCCGATGAAGTAACCCAGCAGGCTACGAGCGATTTTCATCCTGAAAACCCATCGACCTTTGGTGAATTAGTCCTTATCCCAAGCGGCGCCTTTTACGGCTACGTCAAGCCAACCTATACCTCCGAGCTTACCGACGAATTACTGAAGGCAGGCTACTAAAAAAACTGTTTAAAAAGACAAAACCGAGCAGTGCTCGGTTTGTTGGTGCGGGAGGCGGGACTTGAACCCGCATGCCTCACGGCGCCACCCCCTCAAGATGGTGCGTCTGCCAATTTCGCCACTCCCGCGTGAAAATGGATTCGAACAACAGGCGATAGTAGCGGCTTGTTCCCAATGGTTTAGGAATCGACCTTTTCCGGCTCAGTACGCGTTAGTCTGCCCTAATAATGAAACGACTACTTCACGCCGAGATCCAACAAACCCGCTTAAGCGAAGCCGAAGCCGCATCGGCTGAGAATCGCTTTCCGCTTATCGCCATTCTCGATAATATTCGAAGTATGTATAATGTCGGCTCGATCTTTCGGACGTCCGACGGCGCCCGAATCGAAGCGCTCTATACTGTCGGCTATACCCCGCATCCACCTCGCAAAGAGATCGAGAAGACGGCACTCGATGCTACTCGGACGATCCCTCATAAGCATTTCAAGACAATGAGCGAAGCCATCGCTGAAGCAAAGTCACGAGGTTTCCATATCGCCGCTCTCGAATTAACGAATAACACAAAGTCGATCTACGACCTTACAGAGCACGATTTTCCGATCGCGCTTCTTATAGGTAATGAGATAACGGGTGTAAGCGATGATGCCTTAACTGAATGTGAGTTTTCTGTCGCTATCCCGATGCTTGGAGCAAAACACTCGCTGAATGTTTCCGTTGCTTATGGGGTAGCGCTATACGAATGCCTGAGAGTATTTAATACCAAGCTTGATTCATTTAGGCCAATCCAATCGTAGCGACGGCGCTACAGTTTGAACCTCCCAATCCTCAGTCTCGTTAGCATCCGCTAATGGAGCAACTCGTTCGGACGTCGACCATTAAATTGCCACGCTCGGCAAACATCAAGCTTATCCTGCTTGTCGTTTCAGTGATCGGTGTTGTTGGCGTTCTGATCTATAATCACGGGCTTGTTGAAGAATTAAAGACTCGTGAACAGCGCGTCGCGCAATTGCTTGGCTCCGCTTTACGCTATATCCAAAATGCTGAAGACCTCATCGATGCGTCGCTCTATCAGGATGTAGTCGATTACGTTCGCAAATCCGGTGTACCGATGATCATCACCGATGCCGATGACGAACCGAGTTTTACACTGAAGACCTACCAGAAATTTAATATCAATATCCCATTCGATACAACCTTAAGTAAAAAAGAGCTGCATGATTATTTGAAAAGTGAAATGCAGCGGATGGATAAATTTTATCCGCCGGAGAAGATCACCTATCGCGATCCGGAGAGTGGTAAAGAAGTTGTTAGTAATTACATCCATTTTGGTGATAGTGCTATCCTTGCAAAGATCGAGCAACTTCCATTCATTCAGTTATTGCTTGCAATGGTTGTCATCATTATTGGGTATCTGAGTTTTGCGTATCTCAAACGCAGCGAGCAATCGAATATTTGGGTTGGCATGTCTCGGGAAACGGCACATCAACTTGGTACCCCATTATCAAGTTTGCTTGGCTGGACTGAGATGCTTCATCTTTCGGCAGCCGATCCTGGCGAGGTTCATAAGATCGCCGATGAAATTTCGAAAGATATCGAGCGGCTTAATCGTGTGACGACTCGCTTTTCGAAAATCGGATCGAAACCTGACCTGCATAAGCAAAATGTTGTTTCAGTGGTCTCGGCTGTCATGGGATATCTCGAAGGGCGCATGCCGCGGCTTGGGTCGAGCATTGCCTTCTCGCTCGATACAACGCACGATGAGATTATGGCGGATGTCAATCGTGAATTATTCGAGTGGGTGTTAGAGAATCTCATAAAGAATGCCAGCGAAGCGATCGAATCGCAAGGAAGTATTGCAGTGAAGATCGAACAACATGAGAAAGTTATAACCATCGACGTCATCGATACCGGTAAAGGATTTGATGCTAACAAACGTAAAGAAGTATTTCGCCCAGGATATAGTACAAAAGCCCGTGGGTGGGGATTAGGACTGACACTGGCTAAGCGGATCATCGAAGAATATCATCACGGTAGGTTGTATGTAAAAGATTCAGCTCCGGGAAAAGGTACGACATTCCGCATAAAACTCACAGCGGTTTAAAGATAGTCGGTTAAGTGCAACAATAGAATACAAACCGCTCACAAATTCCTTCCGTATTTAATATTGAAACCAATGCATTAGAGCCACGGCGATATTGCTCAAATTACTGGCACGCATATTGAAAAAGTATTTCTCCACTGCCACGTGTTGCTTTCAGTTTTAATTAACAAAAAGGGAGACTATATGAAAAAGCTCATTCTATTGATCGCATTACTCAGTTTCCCCACAATGTTGTTTGCCCAAAAAGATACGGTCGTTGCCATTAGCAAAGGCCACTCACCATTCGTGATCAATCCTGTTATCGGATTGACCTACTCGTCATTTCATAACGAGCCTGAAGGCCTTGAATCCAAAGCCCGCATCGGTTGGCTGCTCGGTGTTAATGCCCGCATCGGTGAGCAATTATTCTTCGAGCCGGGTATTCAATATGTAATGCTTAATAGCAAATTCCAATCGACCTCCGGGCCAATCATCGATACTGCTACCTTAGGCAATACCGATATTAACATTCTTCGCATTCCATTATTGCTCGGTGTCAGGATGCTCAGCAATGAAAATAAAGATAACCCGATGAACTTCGTTGTTCATTTCGGTCTAGATGTCGATTTTGTTACTTCTGTCGAACAGAGTAATAAATCTCTGACGAGTAACGATTTCAAAAGCCCGATACTCGGAGCAGTTATCGGTGCCGGACTCGACTTCCTGTCATTTACCTTTATGGTTGATTATACGTATGGCCTAACCCCTGTCTTCCAGGAAGCCTATACGCCATTTGGTAAAGAGCCGAGAGCTGATGCGTTATACTTCAGTATCGGTACGAAATACCAGTTCTAAAGCATAGCTCTTCTCACTGCGAGCAGAGCTGCCGCCTGACGAAGCAATTCTCTATGATAGGCATTGGGAATTGCTTCGTTGTTTATATAGAATCTGTTTTCAATGAGCGAATACTGGGTCAAGTAGGACTTTAGATTTATTCTAGACCAGTTTTTAGGAACTTGAAATTTTTGAGTGTAGTATTTTGCTGCATAAAGTATATTCCCGACCTGCAAGCCTTAAGATTACAACGTTTTTTTAGCATGGTTTTTATAGGTTATGTTGGTTTTACAGGTTCTTCTGGCTACTCTGGTTGCCCCGAAATCATGCTTTTTTGGGGCTGTAGTAATTTGACAGCCGTTTCTTGACTCTGATCCCCTAGTCCGTGTTCAATCAAGCTTTGCAGGTTTCTCAGCACGTCTCCTTCAAACATTAGCAGTTTGCTCAAGTAGGTTGAGCCTTGATTTCTAGTAATGACGTAGCCTTTATTGAGCGGTACTACCTCGATGTCCCACTTAGTTTTCCTTCTTGCTAAGGCTATAAGGCGCTGGACACGGCTTGACAGGATAAATAGCTGGCGTTGTTCGAGTGAAAGCTGTGACTCTTTTAGTATTTCTGAAAATAATATCATGGCAATCTACAAGTTTTCATTAATTACCTGTAGAGTGCAATTTTACGCTTTTTTGTGAAGGCCGAATTTTACGTAATCAGCCCCTTAGCCTTTTGAGAAC